>CATAPZ010000001.1:0-2106 GCA_949486955.1 Cryomorphaceae bacterium
ATCAAGTTGTTCTGCATAAGGTTTAAAAAAGCTATTTCCTATGAGCAACATACGATGCCCCAAGTCTTGATGGCTTGAACCCCCATCTCTTGAACAAGCAGACAAAAACAAAATAGCGATAAAGAGAGAAAAGAGTCGTTTCATAATGTCATCTAAGTTATTGAAAATTAGATGATTAAAATTATCATAGGTTTAACTTAGATCAATTGAATTTGACCTTCAACTGATTCAATAACCTAGAATGAAAACAGGGTACAAGTCTAAAGTTCAATGATTTGGAACGATTCTTGCTATATTATGACCATGAAAAAATATCTCGCTTTAGTACTAGTCGGTTTAGGTTTAGCTGGAATTTCTTCCTGTGAAAATGCATCGAGTTCTGATTTGTTTTACTACAATGAAACTGGGTGTGCGGATCTTTGGTGGGTAGATTTCAGTGATACTTTGACTCCAGGAACGTATGAATCTGTCGTGGAAGCATATTTACTTGATGAGAATATAGAAATGCAGTCCTTCCAAACCTTCTACGATTCTGCTGTGGCTGAATTTTGCATGGCATGCCATTGCAATACTGGAACTGTCCTGCAGGTTGAGGTTGCATCTGGCAACAAAAGAAAAATGCGCCGTTTAGGATTTTACCAATAAGAAATAAGGCGCTAGAATGGCGCTCCCAATCTTACAACTTAACCACTTTTTGCTCGCTGAATATGCCTTTTTCAGTGTTGAATACCCTACATGTATAGGTTCCGTTCGAAAGATTAGTGATGTCTAATTGCGAGTTCCCAAATTCAACAGCTTTTTCTTGAATCAAGGCACCACTCATGTCGAACAGCTGTATTTTAGCGGAGTTCCAGGGTTGACGAATATGAATGAGGTCTTTGGTAGGATTTGGGTACATCTCAATACTTCCTTGCTCAAGTTCTTCGTTGGATAGACTGCTACTTTGATACACTCGAATATAATCTACAATCATAGGGCTCGATGTAAATGCGGTATCTATACTTCCCTGAATGGCAATATTCATTAAGATGTATTGTGGATCATCAAATGGCCAAGAGTTTTGTGTTCTTGTCGCCGGTTCATACGTGTAGTGTACGATACTATCGACGCTGAATACCATTTTGGTTGGTGTCCATTCTAAGGCGTATATGTGCATGTTGTTACTCACGCCAGGAATGAGCCTTCCTCCTTTATTGGAAGTATTTCCGAAGCTTGTGGGCGTATGCATCGCACTTTGGATATAATCCTGGTTCGTTCCCCAGTGTTCCATAATATCTATTTCGCCACAGGCTGGCCACCCGGTAGTAGCATAGCCCTGAACATCCCAATACGCACCAATTTCATAAATGTTTTGTCCAAGCATCCAAATGGCTGGCCAAGTACCTACACCCGTGGGCATTTGAGCGCGCACTTCAACCCTTCCATAGGTGAATGCAAACTTTGAATTGAGTCGAGCTGAGGTGTAATCTTTGGTGACATTCTGATCGGTGAATGTTTCCTTTCTTGCTGTGAGGTACATGAAGCCGCTATCACAATAAGAGTTCGTGTCTCTATTGGTATAGTGTTGTATCTCGTTGTTCCACCAACTTTGCCCATTGTTCGGAAGTATGGTCTGGTGCCACCATTTTGCAGTATCCAAGGAACCGTCAACGTTAAATTCGTCGGCCCAAATAAGGGTGTCGTATACTTGAGCTTGCGCTGAATATATGCCTAGGCAAAAAAGGAGTGTTGCAATGTGCTTCATGTGATCTTGTTATTGCTTCCAATGTAAGAACCATTCAACGAAAAAAAAATGGACATCTACTAGACAAAAAAAAACCCAACACCTTTGAGCGTTGGGCTTTCATTCGTGATGGATATTTAAAGTCGTTCGAAGTTTTGTACGACTTCGACAGAATCAGGTGAAATATAGATCTGTTGTAAGTGATCGTTGTCGATAAGTTGGTAAGTAATATTCCATTCACCGGCGTAATCTTCAATAGAACCTACTTGTGCTACTTCAGTAACAGCACCTTCACCGTGCTCTACAAATTCTCCGTAGCCAAAGTCCTTGTGTTCGGTGGAATCACTCCAAGTATGGTACCAAACAAAATATCCTCCACCAAT
>CATAPZ010000002.1:0-4976 GCA_949486955.1 Cryomorphaceae bacterium
ATTACCTCATTGCGGCTTTCCCAGGAATTAGGTATAGATCATGAGTTGCGTTACGCGGTATTGCTGGAGCGACTTGCTTGGGCCTTAGGCGCTATAGGGCATGGAAAACCGACGGATGTTGCACGCACTTTGCTAAGCGCGCAAGAAGGAATGTTGGCACCGGGTGCATTGGGCCATATGGGTATAGTAGAATCCATTGCAGCTGGAATGCGGGAATTGGTGCTAAATGAGTGAGTAATTACTTATTATTGAGTAGATTTGCAATCTCAACGAATATTGTTTGATTTTCATTGAGGTTATAACACGAAATCCTGGGCACATGGTGGCCTGGGATTTTTTGTTAAAAAGACGTAATTCGTGAACAATTGCGGCCTGATTGTTGTAATTATGCAACAATTGTTCAAACACCCTTAGCAATTTGACTTCGAACATCACCCATTTTCTTCCGTACCTAATAGGAAAGGCTCATAAAAACCTGAGAAACATTATGGTTTCTGAGCTTGAGAACAAAGGGCTGCAAATCAATGCGGCTGCTTTGCCTATTCTCGGTAAGATGCTTCTTGGAGGTGGTTCAGTACAGCAAGGAGCTCTTGTGGAACTGCTTGAAGTGGATCGGCACCGCGTGAGCCGTATGGTTAAGGAGTTGCAGGGGGCGGACATTGTAGCCGTGGAACAGAATCCAGGGAATAAGCGAGAGAATATTTTGGTGTTTACCAAGCACGGGAAATCAGTGATTAGGATCATAGATGAGACGGCGGTAGACATTACAGAATTGGCTTTCCAAGGAATATCAAAAGAAGCTCGTGAAATCACCGAGCATACATTAAGACAAATCACCAAAAACCTCAATCCAGAAAATTATGAAGTGGATTAAAAATGCCATCATCGCAGTAGCTATCCTAGCAGTAGGATTATTCGTTTCCAAGACCTTAGGCGGCATGTCCACTAAGGAAGAAATCAAAGAAGATAACATCAAGCTTCAGGTCCGTGTAGTAGACGCAAAGCTTGATACAGTTGCCTTGCCGATCACGGTATACGGCCGCCTAAATGCTGCCAACAGAGCGGATCTGCTTGCTGAGGTTAGTGGAACGTTTAAAGGTAGCGACCGCGCCTTCTTGGAAGGGACGAGATTCTCCAAAGGCGAGACCATTATTCGCCTGGACGATAGTGAAGCGCGTGCCAATGCGATGAGTGTAAAAGGCAACTTCATCAATACGTTATTGGCCATTTTACCCGATTTGAATCAGGATTACCCTTCAGACTATGCACGTTTCAAAGCGTACTATGACAACACCAGCTTGAAGAAATCCTTGGAGGCATTGCCGAAGGCTGAAGGCAAGCTCGAAAAGTTTTTGATCGCCCGTGGCATTCAAGGGGCCTTTTTCCAAGCCAAGAGCGCTGAGGAGCGTCTTGCTAAGTTTAGTATTACTGCACCTTTTAATGGTGTTGTGGCTGCGGCGAACGTAAAGCCGGGTAACCTAGTGAGTCCAGGACGCGCCTTGGGAACCTTTGTAAATACCGACAGTTACGAATTGCGTAGCGCGGTGAGTCTTCGTTATGCCGACCAGTTAAGCGTGGGGCAAAAGGTGGCTTTCAGCTCTCCAGATATCGCAGGCGCTTGGACAGGCACTATCTCGAGAATAGCTCCAGTGGTGGATGCGGCTTCGCAAAGCATCAATATTATTACTACAGTTCGTGGCGCAGCCTTGCGCGAAGGCATGTACCTCACCGGACAAATTCAAGGTATTGCCGTAATGGATGCCCTGAAACTTCCCGCGTCAATGGTCTTCGATAATAAGTACATGTACATGATCGAAAGTGACAGCGTTTTGGCAAAGAACGAGGTTGAGGTTGTGGAATGGTTAGACAACGAGGTGATTGTACGTGGCGTAACAAATGGCGCTACGATGGTGAACGAGCCGACGCTGAAAGCGGCGGCGGGATTGGTTGTTGTACCTGTGAAATAAGGGAGCCATGAAGAGATTAATTGAATTTTTCATCAAATATCCCGTTGGGGTAGACGCCCTTTTGATTGGGTTCTTCTTCTTCGGTTGGATCAGCTACGGAAAGCTGAACACTACCTTCTTTCCATTGGTGGAGAGTCGCGATATCACCATCAGCGCGGTATATCCGGGTGCTTCCCCTGAGGAGATTGAAGAGGGGGTAGTTAATAAGATTGAGCAAAACCTCAAGGGCTTGACCGGGGTGGAGCAATACACGTCTACCTCGAACGAGAATCGGGCCTCTATTAACGTTAAAGTCATTAAAGGCTACGACACAGACCTGGTATTGGAGGATGTTAAGAATGCCGTACAGAGCGTGCCTTCTTTCCCCACCGGTTTGGAGCCAATTCGTGTGGCAAAACGCGAGAACAGAACGCTCGCTATGAGCATAGCCCTCACTGGTGAAGGAGTTGATCTTATAAGTTTGAAGCAAGAAGGACGCAGAATAGAGCAGGAGCTACGCCTACAAGACGGCATCTCCAAAGTTTCCTTAAGTGGATTCCCAGACGAGGAAATTGAGATTGCCTTGGACAAAAGCACCTTGCGCAAATACGACCTAAGCTTGTCTCAGATTGCCAATGCATTACGCACAACCAACCTAGACATCACAGGAGGTACCATTAAGGGTACCCAAGAAGAGATGTTAATTCGCTCACGCAACAAGCAATACGATGCGAAGGATCTTCAGAATATTGTAGTATTTACGCGCCCTTCAGGACAAACAATTCGACTGAAGGATGTCGGTGAGGTCCGCAACCGCTGGGCCGACAGCCCTTCTAGAGCAGCCTTCAACGGGATTAATTCTGTTGAGATTAGCGTAAACAATACCGACCAAGAGGATTTGTTGAGCACCTGTGAGTTTGTGAACAACTACGTGAAGGAGTACAATGCGAGCAACGACCATATGCAGCTCGATGTCATCACCGATTTCTCAGTAACCCTGCAGCAACGCAAAGACTTGCTCTTTGAGAATGGGCTGCTTGGATTCTTCCTGGTACTTATTCTATTGACGCTTTTCTTGAACCTCAGATTGGCCTTCTGGGTCGCCATTGGTATTCCTGTTTCATTTGCCGGTATGTTCATTTTGGCGACCTATTTCGGCATTACCATCAACGTTATTTCGCTGTTCGGTATGATCGTGGTTATCGGTATTCTCGTTGATGATGGGATTGTCATCGCGGAGAACATCTATGCGCACTTCGAGCGCGGAAAACCACTACTTCGTGCTGCTTTGGACGGTACTGTAGAGGTTATTCCTTCAGTAGTAAGTGCCGTATTGACGACTATTATTGCCTTCTCTTCGTTCTTCTTCTTGGACGGTAGAGCAGGAGACTTCTTCTCAGAAATGTCCTTTATTGTTATTGCGACGTTGGCCGTTTCGTTGATCGAGGGGCTCTTGTTCCTTCCGACCCACCTCTCTCACGCGAAGCTTGAGCGCAACGCGAAGATGAACCCCATCCAAAGCGCGGCAACGAAGGCGTTGTTTAGGTTTAGAGATAAGATCTATGCCCCGTTCTTACGTTGGTCTTTGCACAACAAGATCATCACCATCAGCTTTTTCTTCGCAATCATGTTTGTGACCTTTGGGGCCATTGGTGGCGGTATTATTCGGACTCAATTCTTCCCGTTCATCGAGCGCGATAATTTGAACATCAGTTTAGATATGCCAGCGGGTACCAATGAAGCGGTGACGCAAAAGTGGATTGACCATATTGAAGCTACCGTTTGGGAGGTAAATGAGCAGTATAAGGCAGAACGGGAAGACAGCTTGGACGTGGTTCGTGCCATTCAAAAGAACATTGGCCCAATTTCTTCCAAAGCGCGTCTTAATGTCCTTTTGCTAGATAGTGAGACTAGATTAACGCCTTCTTACCTCATTCAAAACGACATCCGTAAGGCTGCAGGGGAGATTGAAGGTGCTGATAATGTGAGTTTTGGCGGCGTTCAGGCCTTTGGTAAGCCTATTTCAATTTCACTGGTCAGCTATGACCTCGTGGAACTCAAGGCAGCCAAGGAGGCGCTTAAGTCAAAACTTAAACTCATGGACGCCCTGACCGATGTGATTGATAACGACCAGAAAGGAATTCGCGAGGTGACCCTTGAGTTGACCGATAAGGCACGCTATTTAGGCCTAACCCCAGGAGCAGTTATGAGCCAGGTTCGTGAAACCTTCTTCGGGGCGCAGGTGCAACGCTTGCAACGCGGTGAGGACGAGGTGAAAGTATGGGTACGCTTGGACGAAAAGGACCGCAAGCAATTGTGGGATTTAGAGGAACTATTAATCACTACACCACAGGGCAATGTGCCGTTAAGGGAATTGGCCACCTATACTATTGAAAGGGGAACGGTGAACATCAACCACCTCGATGGGCAGCGCGAGTACCGTGTGGAGAGCGATTTGAGCAGTCCTAACGGCTCAGCGCCAGCGCTACTTTCGCAAATCAAGACAGATATCTTGCCTGAGATTTTTGCAAAGTACCCATCAGTGACCGCACGTTACGAAGGCCAACAGAAAGAGAGCCAGAAGACCCAAGACAGCTCACAAACCGTGATGCCGCTTATCCTCTTCCTGATTATATTGACCATCACCTTTACCTTCCGTTCATTAGTGCAAACCATAGTAATTATGCTGCTTATCCCGCTCAGTTTAACCGGGGTCGCTTGGGGACACTGGTTGCACGGCATGCCAATGTCTATCCTCAGCTTCCTAGGGGTTGTGGCACTCATCGGTATTATCGTGAACGACAGTTTGGTGCTAGTGAGCAAATACAACATCAATGTGAAGAGTGGCGAGAAGGTGTATGATGCAATTTTTAATGCAGGTATCAGCCGATTCCGTGCCATCTTCCTAACCACAGTGACCACTATTGCTGGTCTGGCGCCGCTCATCTTCGAAACCTCCTTCCAAGCACAGTTCCTCATACCGATGGCGGTGGCTATTGCTTACGGAATTGGTTTTGCGACGATGTTGAC
>CATAPZ010000003.1:0-12306 GCA_949486955.1 Cryomorphaceae bacterium
CGCAATCCAATAACGGGTACATTATTGAATTTGTGGAATTCGCCAATTCTCGTTTCTCGGGTCTCACCCATGTGTTTGGATCCCGAAATAGGATCAAGGTAGTGCGGGTTGATGTTAAAGGGTACCCAGCCAAATGCCTTGAAGGAAGGTGGATAAACGATGGGCATATCGTTGGTAGTAGAGATGCTTTGCCCTGTCATGTTGCAGCCGGCTGAGGTGCCCATGTAGGGTTTACCGCCTCGTACTGCTGCATCTATGGCTTCAAAGTAGCCACTTTCGCGAAGGTCATTGGCAAGTACGAAGGTGTTTCCACCGCCCGTGAAAAAACCATCAGCCCACGAACAGCCTTCTTGAGGAGAAGGGAATTCGTGTGCTCCTTTGACGCTAAACCCCCAGCTCTCTAGGACTTCCTTTGCTTTGGCTGTGTATCCGTCGTGCGATATGCCGCCTGGTCGGGCGTAGGGAATGAAAAGAATGTTAGCTGCCTTCGGGAAGAAATCTCTGCACTCCTCTTTGAGGTAGCTTAAATAGGGTTTTCCGTAAACGGTACTTGTACTGACTATAAGTAGCTTCATGAATTATTTTGTTTCATTGTGAAGGTAGGTCCAGACCGATTTTTTTAGTCCATTCATCTCGGTCCAAATCGGACGAATTACGCCATTTTGAGCGCTGATGTGGTTGTAATCGCCCATGAATACGGTGCTCACTGGGAAGAAAGGTTCATCATTGATCTGCCATTCGGTCCAGGTCTGACCGCCGTCTACACTCTTGCTGAGGTAGGTGTTCGTTTCGTTGTCTTTCTCTGTATCTCTACGGTCGTAGTACACAGCATACAGGTGCCCCGAGGATGGGTCTACGGTGACCCATGGAAGGAATTGATCCGAAGATCCTCCTTCTGGACTTACTCGAGCTGGACGGCTCCATGTGCCCCCTGCATCGTCCGAAGAACTGATCCATATTTCACCGCCGTTCCGCTCGTCTTTATCGCCCCAGCACACATATACTCTGCCATAGTAGGCGCTGCTTTCGCAATGGTCAACCACAGTTACAGGCATGCCGTTGGCCCGATTAAAGCCGGGATAGCTCTGTGTCCAACCGTCTTTTTGATCCGCCACTCGTATTTCCTCCCAGTGCTGCCCGTCCAAACTTCGGTTAAAGTAGATGCCTCCATTCAATGCCCAGCCTACATAGCGAGCATTTTTGATGCCGTATGCAGGAACTGCACCTTCACTTGTTCCGTCGTCATCTACACAGTCGCCCTGTTGCTCAGTAATGACCACAGGCTCGGACCAATGTTGACCTCCGTCTTCGCTCTCGCTAAAAAGGATGGTGCTTTTACAACTTTCGTCTGAGGTGCCGTAGGCGTCGAATTGAGTCCAGCTCAAGGCAATAGTGCCTTTTGTTGGATGAATGGCGGCCCATTCTTTGTCGTGTTTTTTTCCGTTAACGGCGGTAAAAGAACCGTTGTTAAAAGAGCCTTGTGGTCCGTCTTTTGTTTGGCAGACCATGCGGTCGAGGATTTGATCGCTGTTCCAGTTAGTGCCCTCTGGGTCGCTGAGGTGGAAATAATAAACGCGGCCGTTCCCGTCAGTGATAATACAAGGGTCGCCCCAAACGCCGTAAGGGCTCGATATTTTTTCTTGGGTCCAAGTAATCCCGCCGTCGGTACTTTGGTAAAAGTTATCTAAAATGCTCGCAGCATAAACGTTCATGGGGTTGGTAGGGTCTACACTGATGCTGGGCTCACAGATGCCGCTTCGAAAGGACGGGCCTTCATGAATTTTCACTGCTTGAGCGGATGTGTTAAAACTGGTCAACAAGGCGCCGAGGAGCAGGGTGAAAAGCGAAAATTGGCTTAATTTCACGGACATGAAAAAATCAGTGCTTCTACTCATATTGGTGTGCTTTGGAATCTGTGGTTTCTCCACGAAGGTAAAGCATGAGTTTTATGTAAGTGTCACCGATATTTACGTTGATGCGGAAAAAGGGCAGATTAATGGTGTTGTGAAGTGTTTCCCGGACGATTGGGAGCGTGCCATGAATGCCTTGCTCGCCAATAAAGTGCAGCGCTATGTGCAATTAGATTCGACGTCGCAAGACAGCTTGCACGCCGTTTATTTACAGAAGCATCTAAACGTTCAAGTAGGTGAGCTGCCATTGAAGTTTGGTTACTCGGGCACGGTGCGAGGACCTGATGAGGTGTATTTACTGTTTGAGGGACCTATGGAATTGGCCCCGGGAGAATATGCAAAGGGGTGGACGGTGAATCAAACCTTGTTGGCAGATATTTATCCTACGCAAGAGAACATTGTCATCTTGCATTACGACGGTCAGAAGTATACCAGTAGCTGCCGCGAAGGCAATGAGTACGAATTCAACTATTCCTTTTAGATGTTTTACATAGAGCTGGGCCTCAGGCACATACTCGATATAGAAGGGTACGACCACATGTTGTTTTTGCTTGCCCTTACCTTGCCTTTAACCTTTCGTGATTGGAAACAGACCCTTTGGTGGGTAACCGCCTTTACAGTAGGGCACAGTTTGACCCTTGCTTTGACCGCCACAGAATTGATTTCCATAGACAGTACATGGGTGGAGCTGGGTATTGCAGTGACTATTTTCTTAACTGGGGTCTTTCATTTCGTTCGAAATTTTTCAGTGTCCAAATCTGGCCGCTACCTCTCGCTCATCTTCGGCGCAGTGCACGGTATGGGCTTCGGCTCGTATTATTCCTTTATCGCCCAAGACGATGTTTTTTGGTGGGCGTGGTTGCCATTTAATGTCGGTATTGAACTAGGACAAATCCTCCTTGTTGTGGTGTTGCTTTTTGTATATTCGATTTTCCAAAAAATTGGCGTGTCTATTAAGTCAGTTCGAATCCTGGTAACGGGTATAGTACTCACCTTAAGTGCGCAAATGATTTTGGAACGAATTCCTAACGAACTCTTTTAATTCAAATACATGAGAAATAGATTGTTATGGTTGGCCTTAGGGGCTGCATTTACATTGACGGCACAAAACGTCAATACGTCTAAATTCCGTCAATTAGGTCAAGAGTTGCCGACACCGAACGTATACCGTACGGCTTCAGGGGCACCGGGTCATGAGTACTACCAGCAGCAGGCTGATTACAACATGAGTATTACTCTGGATGATGAAACGCAACGTATCTATGGAAAGGAGACCATCACTTACACGAACAATAGCCCTGACGAGCTGCGCTATTTGTGGGTGCAACTAGACCAAAATATGCGTGCAAAAAACAGCACGACACAAGAGATCAAGCGCGGAGGAATCTTCACGGAGCGCGGTAATACGGCGCAGACAGCATTTAATCAACTAAAGAACAACCAGTTCTATGATTTTGATGGTGGCTTTAAAATCGATTACGTACAGACCACTTCAGGCAAGAACTTGCGATACACTATCAACAACACGATGATGCGTATCGATCTGCCAACGCCATTGCGTAAAGGGCAGAAGTTCTCATTCAACATCAAATGGTGGTTCAACATCAATGACCGTATGGACATCGGTGGTCGTTCTGGGTTTGAGTACTTTGAAGACGACGACAATTACCTCTATACCATCGCCCAGTTCTTCCCAAGAATGGCAGTGTACAATGATGTCGAAGGATGGCAGAACAAGCAGTTTTTGGGTTCTGGTGAGTTCACCCTTCCGTTTGGGGATTACAAAGTAAGCATTACGGTTCCTTCGGATCACGTGGTGGCTTCGACGGGTAAGTTGACCAACGAGAGCAAGATATTGTCGTCGAAGCAGCGTGCCCGTTTGGCCAAGGCACGTAAGAGCTATGACGATCCAGTGATTATTGTGACGCAAGAAGAAGCTGAGCAGGCTGAAAAAGACAAAAGCACAAAGAGCAAGACTTGGGTATTCGAAGCTGAGAATGTCCGTGATTTCGCTTTCGCAACTTCGCGTAAGTTCATCTGGGATGCACAAGCAGTAGATATTAATGGTAAGACTACCATGGCGATGAGCTACTACCCGAAAGAAGGGAATCCATTGTGGGAGCAGTACTCTACACGCGTGGTTGCACATACTTTGAAGGTGTACAGCAAGTTCACGGTAGATTACCCGTACCACAAAGCCATTTCTGTGCATACCAAATGGATCGGTATGGAGTACCCGCAGATTTGTTTCAACGGCGGTCGCCCAGAAGCAGACGGTACGTACAGCGAAAGCACTAAATATGGAATGATTGGTGTGATTATCCACGAGGTAGGACACAACTTCTTCCCAATGATTATTAACTCTGACGAGCGTCAGTGGACGTGGATGGACGAAGGCCTGAATACATTTGTACAGTACTTGACGGAGCAAGAGTGGGATCATGAGTACCCATCTCGTCGTGGTCCTGCACACAAGATCGTGCCTTACATGAGTGGTCCTAAGGAGGATATGGTTCCGATTATGACCAATTCTGAGAGCATCTTGCAGTTCGGAAATAATGCCTACGGTAAGCCAGCAACGGCCTTAAACATCCTACGCGAGACAGTTATGGGACGTGAGTTGTTCGATTATGCATTTAAAGAGTACAGCCGTCGTTGGGCATTCAAGCACCCATCGCCTGCGGATTTCTTCCGTACTATGGAGGACGCTTCAGGGGTAGATTTAGATTGGTTCTGGAGAGGTTGGTTCTACACGACAGATCATGTTGATATCGCCATTACTGATGTAAAGTGGTACCAGATGAGTTCGAAAAATCCTGATGTAGAAAATCCAATTCTTGAGGAGAAAGCGCGCAAAGCTGATGCACATATTGGTAAAGCGCGCAATTCAGTCATTCGCACAGTAGTGGATGAAAACGAGGCGGCGCGTGATTTCTACAACCGTTATAACCGTTTTGAGGTAAAGGAGAGTGATCGCGAAGAATACGAGCGCTACCGCGACGGTTTGAGCGAGGAAGAGGCAGCCATGCTCGATGCAGGCTACCACTTCTACGGTGTTTCATTTGAGAACCAAGGAGGCTTGGTGATGCCATTGGTATTGCGCTTCACATTGGAAGACGGCACAGAAGAAGTAAGAAGAATAGCTGCTGAGGTGTGGTTGAAGAATGAAAAGAGCTTCACAAAGTGGTTCAACTTCCCACAGCCTGTTGTTCAGATTACATTAGACCCGTTCCTGGAAATGGCAGATACAGATCGTAGCGATAACTATTGGCCAGCAATGGCAGAGCCAAGCAAATTCGACGTGTATTCACGCGGCGCAACGAGCAGATGGCAACGCAATGGTCGCAGCAATCCTATGCGCGAAGCAAGAGCTGCAGGCAACGAATAAGATGCCCTTATGAAATAGAGAGCCGTCCCGTGGGGCGGCTTTTTTTATGGCCAAAAGTCTGTTTAACAAAGTATTATCATTTGAAGGATACTTGAGTTTGTAGCGGTGACGTTTTGGGTGGTGAAAAATTTAATCACTCCATGAAGTTTACCGAAAAACCTATGTTCAAGATGCTAGCCGTGGGCGCGCTAGCTGTTTTATTGCTGATACCGGCAACGCTGGTTCAGAATTTGATTCACGAAAGAGAATCGACCCAGAATTCCGCTATTTCTCAAATGACCAGTATTTGGGGCGGCGATCAAATGATTGTAGGGCCGTACTTAAGTATTCCCTATTTGGACCCGTATACGGTCACCAATGACGACGGTTCACAAAGTGTGAGCTATTCTCGAAAGAACTTATATGTGCTGCCTGAGGTGCTCGAGGGCGAAGTCGACATCGTTCCTGAAACGCGTTCCCTTGGGATGTACGAAGCCATAGTCTATGAAGGGGATATGTCGTTTTCGGGCCAATTCATCTTACCGGATTACAAGACTTTGGGCATTCAAGAGCGGTTCTTGGAATGGGACAAGGCGACCATCAATATGGGCATCTCAGACCTACGCGGTGTAGAAGGTAATTTCGAGTTCAAATGGAACGAGCAACCATTGCAGATGAGCTCAGGATTGAGCAGTAATGAGATCTACCACAGCGGTATCCATGCGCCAGTAGAAGTAAGCGAAGATCAGAAGTACATTTTCACCATCCGTGCAACTCTTCGTGGCAGTAGTAGGTTCTCTGTAGTACCCTTTGGTAAACAGACCCGTTTTTCCATGATTAGTCCGTGGACCGAGCCTAGTTTTAAAGGCAGCTACGCCACAGCTTCTTATGCTCCTTCGGAAGATGGTTTTGAGGCTACCTGGGAAGTGAGTCATTTGAACAGAAATTATCCTCAGGCATGGACGGGACGCAAATACAGTCCTACCAACGATTTCTTTGGGACTGAATTTATTCGATCTGTAGACACCTACAGCAAGACCAATCGAGTGGCTAAGTATGCCATTCTTATCATTGCGCTTACGTTTATGGTATTCTACTTTTCGGAGCTCCTCAACAGTTCTAGCGTGAATGCCTTGCAATACGTCCTTATCGGTCTGGCATTGGTACTCTTTTACACGTTATTGTTGTCGTTTAGCGAGCATCTTGGGTTTAATAGGGCCTATGCAGTAGCAGGATTGATGACGGTGGTCATGGAATTCTTGTATGCGAAGAGTGTTTTGAAAAGCTCAAAGCTCGCTGGTTATGTGGCGGGTGTATTGACCTTGCTGTACGGTTTTGTTTTTGTGCTTATCCAATTGAAAGATTTTGCACTGTTGGCAGGAAGTCTTGGCTTGTTTGTCATCTTAGCAGGTATCATGTATATCTCACGAAATATTGAGTGGGACTTCGATCGAACTCAAGAGTAGGGACATAAAAAAATCCCCGCCGGGCACCGGCGGGGATTTTTATTTCAAAAATTTTGGGGACTTAGTCCATCACCATATCCAGGTATTGGCTGAGTCTTTCTTTCAGATGCTTGCGCTCCACGATAAAATCTAAGAAGCCGTGCTCGAGCAAGAACTCTGAGCGTTGGAATCCTTCGGGAAGATCCTTACCGATGGTTTCTTTCACAACACGTGGTCCTGCGAACGCAATCAGTGCATTCGGCTCTGCAATGTTAATATCACCAAGCATTGCGTAAGACGCAGTAACACCACCTGTAGTTGGATCAGTGAGGAAAGAGATGTATGGAATCTTCTTTTCGTCCATCAGGGCGATTTTCGCTGAAGTTTTTGCCATCTGCATCAAAGAGAAAGCTGCCTCCATCATGCGCGCGCCACCAGATTTAGAAATCATCAAGAACGGTGCACCTGTTTTCAGACTGTGGTCCATCGCACGAGCGATTTTCTCTCCTACAACCGAACCCATTGAGCCGCCAATGAAGTTGAAGTTCATACAAGCGACAACGATTTCACGGCCGTTCATCATCCCGTATCCTGAGGTTAGGGCGTCTTTCAAACCGCTTTTCTTTTTTCCGCCTTTCAAGCGGTCCTTATATGGCTTCGTGTCTTCGAATTTGAGCGGATCTTTCGACACCATATCGGCATCTAGCTCGGTGAATTCACCATTGTCAAAAAGTATGGAGAAATATTCCTTGGCGTTTACTCTATCGTGGTGACCACAATTGCTACATGTCCAAAGGTCAGCAGCATGATCGTCTACACTAACAATGACCTTACATTTTGGACACTTGTGCCACAGGCCATCGGGTGTTTCTTTTTTGTCTTTTGTTTCCGTGGTAATACCAGCGGTAGTTCTTTTAAACCAACCCATAGGGGAAATTTATTACGAATCAGAAAGCTAATGTAGTGAAAAAGGGCACTCATCTACTAGATGAATGCCCTCTTGCAAGATTTCGCTCAACTGTGTTATTAAGCGATAGTGATATCGTCGTTCAAGTAAACGTCCTGTACTGCGTGAAGTAGCGCGATACCGTCACCGTAAGGCTTCTGGAATGCTTTACGACCAAGGATCAAACCTTGACCACCAGCACGCTTGTTAATTACTGCAGTAGCTACAGCTTCTTTCAAATCGTCAGCGTCATTACCGGTAGAAGCACCACCAGAGTTAATTACACCGATACGACCGTTGTAGCTGTTCAGTACTTGGTAACGCGTCAAATCAATTGGGTTATCTGTAGTCAACTCTGAGTACACTTTAGGGTGTGTCTTACCGTGACCAGTAGCATTGTACCCACCGTTGTTGGTTGGCAACTTCTGCTTGATGATATCCGCTTGGATGGTTACCCCGAGGTGGATCGCTTGTGACGACAAATCTGCAGAAGTGTGGTAATCTACACCGTCTACTTTGAAGTCGTTGTTCCGCGTGTAACACCATAGGATAGTAGCCATACCTAGCTCGTGTGCTCTTTCGAATGCCATGGCAACTTGCTCGATCATTTCACGGCTTTGCTCGTGACCGAAGTAGATGGTAGCACCTACTGCACACGCACCCATGTTCCAAGCCTCGTCCACAGTACCGTAAGGGCTCTGGAGAAAGCTGTTTGGAGAAGAAAGGAATTCGTTGTGATTGATTTTAACTACGAAAGGAATTTTGTGCGCCCACTTGCGAGCTACCGTAGCCAAAACACCGTATGTAGAAGCAACTGCGTTACAACCTGCATCAACCGCCATCTTTACGATGTTTTCTGGATCGAAGAACATAGGGTTTGGTGCGAATGATGCACCAGCACTGTGCTCGATACCTTGGTCAATAGGTAGGATGCTCAAGTATCCTGTGTTTGCCAAACGACCTGTGCCGTACAAACGCTGTAGTGAGTTCATCACTTGGATACTGCGGTTAGATTCTGTGAAAGATTCCGTGACAAAGTCACTTGAAGGAAGGATAGCTAATGAATCCTTAGTGATCGCAGTAGACGTGTGGTTCAACAACGTATCTGCTTGGTCTCCTAGTAACTCTCTGATCTTGTCAATGGACATCATAATTTTAAAGTGTTTGTGAGCGGCTAAAATAATGTGTTTTTTCAATCCCTCACAACAAACCTTTAGAAAGGATATCCGATGCCTAAATTGAGGTTAAAATCGCGTAATTCTGGGTCGGTAATGACCCAATTAGATCTACCTGTAGCCCCCGGATGATGGAGCTTAAGCCCTAGATCGGCACGTACGATGAGAAACTCAAGGTCATAGCGCAATCCAAACCCTGTATTCATTCCCATCTGCGAGAGGAAGGTCGCGGGGCGAAAAACACCTGCATCAATAGCGTCTAATTGCACTTGATTAAGGTTACCAGTGTAGGTTTTGTTGTAGAGCCAAATGTTCCCAGCATCCAGGAAAACGGCACCCTTTATTGCCTCTTGAATGGTAAACCGGTATTCTGCACTGCTCAATAATTTGAGGGGTGCAGCCGAGAAAAACCCTTGGGTCTGTAAGGTGGTCTCTGAAGTTGCTCCAGGGCCAAAATGGTAGGCCGTCCACCCTCGGAGGTCGTTGGAGCCTCCCATAAAGAAGGATTTTTCGAATGGCACGAAATTTCCTGAAGTACCCCAAGCTTCGCTAAGACCGAAGAATCCTCTAAAGGCCCATTCTCGCTCGCGTACCATCGGGTGGTAGTACCGAAAATCTATGGAGCCCTTCATATAGGGAGCTACAGGAATACCGGCAATTTCATTGATTCCCAGGTTTGAGAAAAGATGTCCGCCGGTTTCGGCTTCGAAGGCCAAGAAGTATCGGTCCTTGCCGTGCTGCCAAGAGTCGTTAAATGAATAGCTGCTTCCCGAAAAAACCAGGTCTTGAAAGCCTAAGAATAGGAAAGGAGTGTTGGTGGTATTGATGTCAATCTGAACTAAAGAGAGGTTGTAGGGGGTTACTCGGTGGAAGGCTTTGCCTACACGCCAAGAATATTCTATCCCTGAGGTGATGTTGAGTCTATTGAATTCATTGGCTCTAAACTGGTACGACGTTCGTGCACTTAAGGTAGTTTTCGGCGACCACTTTCGACTTTGAGCAGGCAGCCAACTCGGTGGCAAAAGCAGGGTAGGAAAGTCTAGCGATAGACCGAGGTTTAACTCCCTAGCATCAATGAGCCAACTGCTGTTGGAGCTGTTGCGTTGGTCGGTCAGTGAGCCCCCTAATGAAAGGCGCAGGAGCTCGCCGCCTTTAAATACATTTCTGTTGTCCCAGCTGAGGTTTCCTCCAAGACCGAGCGAACCATTGTTTCCAAGTCCTTCCAATGCTGCAGTCACCGCACGCTTGGGAAGAGGGACGAGATTTATTGCCGCCCGTAGCCCGCTGTCGCTTGGGGTGATGTCCATCTGGACATTTTGAAACAGCCCTAAAGAACTGAGGTTTTTATAGGTGCTTCGGATGTCGGAATTGCTGTAGAATTGGCCCGATTCGAGGAAGATTTGGCGGTCGAGAAATTCAGGACGAAATTTCAACGATGTTTGGAGCACATCGATGCCGTGGGTGGTTCTTGTGCTATCGACAATGGCCTGTTGCTTTTGATAGCTGTACGTTGGTTTGACGACGACCGAAGCAATACGTTCGCGCTCGAGTTTATCGCCATAGATGAAAGGATCTACGACGCAGGTTACAGCGCTTAATGCCGGTCCTGATGCGGTATCAATTTCAAAATAAATCCAACCCAGTTTCGAGGTGTAGTACCCCTGATCTTTTAAATAATTGTTGATGGCCAACCGCTCGGTTTCTAGCTTTTCCGCATCTATAGGGCTTTCGTTGGAGTAGGTGGGTTCAAAAAACTGAAGGGTACTATCAATCCGTCTGCTGGTGGAGGTGATAAAATAGGAATGCGCTAAGAAAGCGGGGCCGGTTTGGACCTCGTAATGTGCTGTAGCTCTTTTGCCTTTGATGCTTTCGTAGGTGGTGATCTTGGCCCCGTAGTACCCGAGGTTAAAGTAATGCAAGCCGAGCTGGGAAGCGGTGTTTAGACGCGCAATGCTGTCGTAAACCATCGGGGCTTCGCCGATATTTTTAAGCCAATTCCCCACCGAATTATCGCCGATTTTATCGCCTAATTGGTACATGCTTAAAAACAATCGGATGTTGCCAATGCCTTTGTTAGGGCGCTGGCGCATGATGTCGTAATCCTCGTCGCTTTGGGTGGGTTTTCCGTTAATGCGAATATCGTTCTCCACAAGAATGGGCGTATCCTTTGAGACCGGGCGCAAGCCGGAACAGCTACCCAGCGTTAATAAGGCCAAAGCCACGGTAAGGTGGCGCAAGGAAATAGCATGTATTTTAGCAGGAAATTTGATCACAAGTGCTTACTAAAAACTCAGAAAAGCTCATTCGCAGTTTAGCTCAACGCAAGAACCGTAAAAAAACGGGACTCTTTGTTGCTGAGGGAATGAAGTTAGTACGAGATTTTGTTTCCGCAGGCATATCGGCCGACATTGTTTATCATGTAGACGATCTTGGCGAAGATTTCCGCGACGTACGTTGTGTACAAATTTCTGAAGCGGAAATGAAGCGCATCACTTTCTTAGAGACACCTTCACCCATTTTAGCGCTATTCGTGCAGCCAAATTTTGGGGTGGAAGATTTTAAGCAGGCCAATTTTATCTTGCTCCTGGACCGCGTACAAGACCCAGGTAATATGGGTACGCTGTTGCGCACAGCCCTATGGTACGGGGTAGATTGCGTTGCCACCACGGTAGGAACGGTAGATCCTTTTTCGCCCAAAGTGGTACAGAGTTCCATGAGTGCTCATGCCTTTAGTCGTATCGTACAGCTCGAACAGGAGCAATGGGCAGCATGGGCCGGTGAGAAGGGCTTTAGCTGGGTCATCGCAGATATGCACGGGGAAGATTCAAAGAATTTTAATTGGCCGGAGAAAACCATTTTGGTGATGGGCAATGAAGGGCAAGGGCCTTCTGAATTCTTGAAGGAGCAAGGTCCAGCCATTACTTTGGCTGGTGATGCGTCAAGGATGGAAAGTCTAAATGTTGCGGTCAGTGGGGCTACGCTGCTTTACGCGCACGCTTGTTCAATCGGCTCTTAAATCTCAGATTCAGAAGCACTCCGCCAATTACTAGCGCTATTCCAAGATACATTTGGGCGTTTGGAATAAAGTCGAACAAGACCACATCCCAAGTAAGTGCGAAGATGACTCCTATGTATTTCAGTGGCGCGACCGTATTCACTTCGGAGAGCTGGTAGCTCTTAGTCATATAGAGTTGTGCGAATTGGGTCATTAGACCGATGCCTAAGAGTAGGAGCCAATCCGTGCCAACGGGAGTGACCCAGTTGAAAAAGCTGAAAGCAATCATGATGGGCAGTGCGACTAACGGAAAGTACATGACCACCACGAGCGGCTCTTCGTCCTTTAGTTTGCGGATGCTGTTGTAGGCCAGACCAGAGAACATGCTGGAGAATATACCCAGAGCCATCAGTGCCGGCGGAATCTGAGCGCTAGATCCTTTAACGACTACAATCCCTGCGAAGGAAA
>CATAPZ010000004.1:0-3896 GCA_949486955.1 Cryomorphaceae bacterium
ACAACGGGTAATGAAGTACACACCGATACTCATTCTTTATTTGTTGGCTTCTTGCATGCCACAGAATAAGACTTCACCAATTATAACCTACCCGGGAGGCTTTCAAAAAGCACTAATCTTAAGTTATGACGATGGAACTATTCAAGATGTGGAACTTGCGTCGCTTTTCGACGAACACAAACTAATTGGTACGTTTAATCTAAATTCTGGATATATTGGAACAATAAAGGGTTGGCCTTTGGCTAATGGAGATACTGTATACCAACGTTATGTCCCAACAGATTCTCTAGATGTAATTTACAAGAACCATGAAATAGCTGCTCATGGTCAATACCACAAAGACTTTACCACCGTCTCTATCGACGAGGTTCGCAAAGAGCTCGCCGAGGATATAAGCTATTTTCAAGACAAAAATATTGATGTGAAAAGCATGGCTTATCCTTTCGGAAAAACAGATACAATTATTGGTGAACTCGCAAGAGAATTAGGTTTTATTAACGGCCGTACTATTGACGATACCCATACTTATAGCATCCCAGATTCAGACCAATTCTTGTTTTGGCCACCCACAACCCATGATAGTAGGGTGCTCGAACATTCAGAAAAGTACATAAATCTCAAAAGTGATGATTTAAAGCTTCTCTATGTGTGGGGGCATTCTTGGGAATTTGGTGACTCTACTCGATGGAATAACATGATCAAGTTTTGCGAGGCAATGGGTAAGGCCGAAGACATTTGGTCGGTGGGACATCGCGAATTCACTGAATATATTCTCGCAATTCGTGATTTAGAATGGGATATAAACGAAGTTAGAAACCCTAATTCAAGGATTACTATTTGGATAAAGCACGGTAATCAAACAATGAAGCTAAAACCTGGGCAAACTAGAGCGTTTTAGCAAAAAAGGCGACTTACTTTCTTGGCAGTAAACTTATTCGAATTCTAGCCGTTTACTCTTTATACCCTTAAGAGTAACTGCCATGGAATCGAAAGAAACCGTATACATTGTTGGCGCTGGTATTAGCGGTCTCATTGCTGCCTTTGAACTAGAAAAGGCGGGCTATACTCCTATTGTTTTAGAAAAATCTAATAGTGTAGGTGGACGTGTACGCACAGTATCTATGGGCGATCACCACCTAGATATCGGTTTTCAGGTATTGCTCGACGGCTACCCGATGGCAAAAAAATACCTGGACTATGATGCACTTGATCTTCGACGCTTGGCCTCAGGGGCACAGATTTATGTGGACGAAAGACGTTATGTGATTGGCGATCCCTTAAGAGATTTCAAAATGCTCATCCCAACCGTCACTGCGAAGATTGGCAGCGTCGGGGATAAAATAAAAGTGCTTCGTCTCAATGCAAGAATGAAGCGTAAATCCATCGATGAAATCTTTGCTGATGAAGAGGTAACCACATTAGAGTATCTCAGGAATTTTGGGTTTTCAGATGTTATCATTGACCGATTCTTCAAACCCTTTTTTGCGGGCATCTTCTTGGAACCAGAGCTGCGCACTTCAAGCCGCATGTTTGAATTTGTCTACAAGATGTTTGGTGAAGGCTATGCCACCATCCCTTCGGCGGGAATAGGTGCAATTAGCGAGCAACTTACAAACAAACTAAAGACCACGGAATTCCATTTTGGGGCGGAGGTAAGTAATGTTACTAGCGATAAAATCGTTCTAAAGACAAAGGAAGAATTGAGCCATGGTGGCGTGATTGTCACTGCGGACGCTTCTTCACTAATCTCCAATATGTCAGGACAAGGAACGGATTGGAAATCTTGCATGTGCCTGTATTTTGAAATCGACGGCTCTAACCTACCAAAGGAAACGATTGGATTAATTGCTGATCCCGAAAAACTCATCAATAATCTCTACGGCTATACCGATACTATTGGCCGACAAATACTATCAGCGACTGTCCTAGAATTTAACGGCAAAAGTGAAAAAGAAATTACAGCTAAGGTTCAAGACGAGATACGCGAATACTGCGGTGTAGGCGCTATAACCCACATCGGTAACTTCCATATTGAGCAAGCACTTCCCGATCTGGGCAATCTGAAAATGACCGCAGAACCGAGTGAAAGTATGCTCATGGAAAATGTATTTCTTGCTGGAGATGTGCTGTACAATGGCTCCTTAAATGCTGCGATGGAAAGCGGCCGATTAGCCGCGCAAGGATTTCTCGAGCGTAAATCTGGAATCTTTCTCTAGAACTACTTCTTTAAGGATAAATATTTTTTGGTCGTATCTTTTGGCTGTAAAACATTAAATCGCCATGGCCACTACTCCTGAACACGATGCACGCGTCGCGGCATTGACCTTTGCGGGAATATATCCTCACTACGTTACCAAAGTCCAGAAAAAAGGACGCAGTCTAGATGAACTACACGAAGTGCTCCATTGGCTCACCGGCTTTGATGAAGCCCAGCTCAGGGAGATGATAGAGCGCAAAGCTACCTTCAAGGAATTCTTTGAGAAAGCCACCATACACCCGAATGCCTCCTTAATCACCGGTAGCATCTGTGGGTATAAAATCCAAGAGATCGAGACAAAGCTGACCCGTGAATGTCGCTACATGGACAAGCTCGTAGACGAGTTAGCCAGAGGCAAGAAAATGGAAAAAATCCTTAGAACTCAATAAACACTCTATATGGAAACTGAAAACACACCGAACCAGCAACCAAAACAAGAATTAACCATTACAGATATGGCAGCTGGCTATATCAATGAAACGAGAAAATGGGCCCAATTCCTAGCCATCCTCGGCTTTATTGGAGCGGGATTAATTGCCATCATGGCCATTTTCGCCGGTTCCATGTTCTCAGGAATGATAGGCGCCGGAGGGATCGCTTTTACTGTGCTTTACCTACTGATGGCACTCCTTTATTTCTTCCCCTCACTGTACCTGTTTAGGTTTAGCGAAAAGTCAAATAGAGCACTCTATAAAAAGGATTCGGATGAACTCGAAGCAGCTATGGGTAACCTAAAATCAACCTTTAAATTTTATGGTGTTACAGCGATTGTATTTATCAGCCTGTATCTACTGTTCTTCATCTTTGCCGGTGTTGGCGCTGGGATGGGCATGTTCGTCGACTAAACTGCCTGGTTCTGATCTTCCGGGGTTATACCCTCGTAATTTTCTTTGAAATGCTTGAGAAGCGTCCTTCCGTAATGACGGTTGCGACGCTTCGCTTTTTTCTTGTTAGCTCTTTTGCCTGTGCGTTTGTCTTTCACGATATCATCAAGGTCTTTCGCTTGGTCGATTTTTTCAAAATCCTGAATCTGGGTGCGTTTCATTTCAAATACTCTCCTATCAACTATTACATAGTACCTTTGTTAATGTTCACACACACCTAAAAGAATTGGACCATGGCCCAACTAGAATGGCAAACCGTCAAGGAATACGAGGAAATCACATTTAAGCAGCTTAACGGCGTCGCACGCATTGCGTTCAATCGTCCTGAGGTGCGCAACGCATTTACTCCAAAGACCGTAGACGAGCTTTGGGAGGCACTCATCCTGTGCCACGAGAGCCAGGAAATTGGGGTTGTACTTATCACTGGTGAGGGACCGTCGCCGAAAGACGGCGGCTGGGCATTCTGCTCTGGCGGCGACCAACGCGTTCGTTCAACCACTGGATACAAAGGTGAGAACGGCATCAATAGGTTCAACATCCTGGATGTTCAACGTCAGATCCGATTCATGAATAAGGTCGTGATCGCCGTAGTGCCCGGTTGGGCAGTTGGCGGTGGCCATAGTCTGCATGTAGTATGTGATATGACCATAGCCTCAAAAGAACACGCCATCTTTAAGCAAACCGATGCAGATGTAGCAAGCTTCGACGGCGGATTTGGCTCAGCTTACCTCGCACGCCAAGTGGGTCAAAAAAGA
>CATAPZ010000005.1:0-4076 GCA_949486955.1 Cryomorphaceae bacterium
GCCCAACTGAGCACCTTCGGGATTGATGCCAAAGTCAAGACACCACTCAGCTACGGCGATAAACAGCATATTAATGACACCTTAGCTTTTGGAAAAAGTGCACTTGGTCGATCCTTCCAGCCCATTCTGGATTACATGGACCGCAACGCCTATTTCGAGCTCATCTGCACCTCTGGCTATGCCGTCTTTGGCCACCGCAGACAAGAGGCAGGTAATACGCTATTTATCGCTTTAATGAGCGGAACCAAAATATTCCTGCACCCCCAAAGTGTTCTACTGCCCTTCCTAAAGGATCAGGGCTATCACTTCTACACGTGGACAGATCTCAGCGCCAAGGCACTTTCAACGCCACTAACAAAGGAGGAGCGCTCAAAGAATTACGAATTGGCTTGCATCCAATTCTCGGAAGAAACCATTGCTGAAAACTATACGCGTATTCTTGGCTGATGTTATTCAATTCACTCTCCTTTGCCATTTTTCTCCCAGTCGTTTTTGCTCTTTACTGGATGCTCCGGCAACATCTAAAAAGCCAAAATATCCTTTTGCTCATATCGTCTTATGTATTCTATGGATGGTGGGACGCTCGCTTTCTCTCGTTGATTGTTGCTTCTACGGTGGTTGATTTTTTCCTCGGTAAGTACCTTGTAAAAGCAAAATCAATGGCCAGTCGCAAGTGGCTTCTTTCAGCAAGCATGTTGTTTAATTTGGGGCTTCTAGGTGTTTTTAAGTATTATAACTTTTTCATTGAAAACTTCGCCCATCTTGCCCATAGTTTAGGTTTTCATACAGACCCAACATTGTTGAGTATTGCCCTGCCTGTGGGTATCTCGTTCTACACGTTTCAAACGATGTCATACACCATTGACATTTACCGAAAACAACTAGAACCGACACACGATTTCATCGCTTTTGCTGCATTCGTAGGATACTTCCCTCAACTTGTTGCAGGACCTATTGAGCGCGCCTCTAACCTTTTGCCTCAAATTACCAAACCGCGGAGCTTTAATTATCAAAAAGCGGTAGACGGATTGCGCCAAGCCCTCTGGGGGTTCTTTAAGAAAGTAGTTATTGCTGATGCCGTGGCACCATTTGTCGACCAGGCCTTTACAGACCCAAATCTATACTCCAGCAGCGCCCTTATAGCCGGAGCATTCCTCTTCTCTATACAGATTTATTGCGATTTTTCAGGCTATTCCGACATAGCTATTGGCATCTCAAAGCTCTTTGGGATCGATTTAATGCAAAATTTCCGCACACCCTATTTCTCCCGCGACATTGCGGAGTTTTGGCGCCGCTGGCACATTTCATTAAGCACTTGGTTCCGCGACTACCTTTATATACCATTAGGAGGGTCACGTGGATCAACTCTTCTAAAGGTGCGCAACACCTTCGCAATTTTCATCGTCTCGGGCTTCTGGCACGGCGCCAACTGGACCTTTATCATTTGGGGACTCATCAACGCATTACTTTTCCTGCCTTTATTATTGGCCAAGCGAAACAGGAACAACCTTGACCACCCTAGCCTAAAAGACTTCCACCGTATTGCCATAACATTTATCATTACCACTATAGCTTGGGTCTTCTTCCGTGCCAATTCATTAGCCCATGCTATCGATTACCTTGACGGTATTCGCCTGAACGCCACCGGAAATTCATTGCATATCAAACCCGTACTAATGGCGTACATCGCCCTTCTCCTTCTTGGCGATTGGTTCGGACGGAAGCATCACTTTGCACTGAATTTGCTTAACGACGGTCCTTGGAGACGTTATGCTATTCTTCGAATCGGTACTTACCTTCTACTGAGCTACCTCATTTTACGCTATATCGGAGGACAGCAAAATTTCATCTATTTCCAATTCTAATGATGCGTCAATTCCTATCTCGATTTTTACTCATAGTGCTGCTATTGGCCGCAGGCATCTCTGCCATCTTTGGATTCAACTACTGGCGCTCACAATCATTTATCACGCGACATCAAGGCGGACTAATAGTCTTAGGCGACAGCCATGCCGCAACAAACATCAACCCCGGCATCCTTGGAGCAGCGAACTATGGTCACACTGCAGAGCCTCTTTTGGCCACTGCTCAAAAATTGGAATGGATAACAACAAATCTTCAACCCGATACAGTCCTCTTGGTCCTAAGCCCAAACAACTTCGCTGGATATAATGATCATAAATTTTCTGATGAGCAATGGTCCTCTGAAATGGCCAAGCGATACTTCTCGCTCTTCCCTTGGGAATTCTGGGCGCACTATAACGATGCACCCACAGCTCTTGGCCATCATTTCAGAAAACAACTTCTTCCTAACCCGACCGGCAAACCAGCTTTCTTGGGGAAGTATGCACCTAAACCCGTTAAAAACGATCTTGGTGATCTAAACGCCGTCTTGAATCGCCATTTCAACCCTTCTTATGACGCTGTGTCCCAAGCATCACATGAGGCGTTACAAGCGATCGTACAGACTTGTGAATACAATGACATCGCATTATTTGCAATAGAAGCTCCATTGCTCCCAGAATACAAAAATCAAATACCAAACGAAGTACTTCAAGCATTCAGCCGGGCACTATCTATAATCCCTCGGTTGGAAGTTTCTATTTCACTTTCAGAAAACCAATTTTTCAATGGCGACCACCTTAATAAAGACGGCGCTGAAATATATTCCTCAGCACTCAAGAAGGCACTCGCTAAGAAGTAGCTCCAAAATTTTTTAGCGGCAAATAAAAACCCGCGACCCTATGGGCCGCGGGTTTTTCATATCCGCTTCTCAGCTACAGGGCTTAGAGCACCTGTACACGCTGAGTTACTGTACCTCTTGCAGAGCTTACGCGAACCAAGTACATACCTGCACTCACATTCACATCTACAGAGATGGTATTTCCTTCTACAGTCATTCTTGAAAGAACTGCACCACGAACATCCATCACCTCAACGGTATAGTTGTCTGTGCGGTCCATTTCAATATTGAACTGACCTGTGTTCGGGTTCGGGTAAATGCGTCCGTTCAATGTGAACTCACCTGCACCTGTATTAGGCGTTAGGTTACCTGGTGAACCTACATCTCCATTCAATGAAGTGTACGCACCGTTCACACCGTCAACTGCATCACCTAGTGAAGCACCGGTAGTATCAAACTCGATTGAGTAACCAGCAGTACCTGAGATGTACTCACTCTTCGTCAACTCAATACCTGCTGCATCGAAGAGGTATACTCCATCGCCGTTCTGGCTCAATGATGGGAACGAACCTGTCAGCTCATCTGTAGAGATTATTTGAACTGAACCTGGGTACAATTTCCAGCTTACTAATAAGCTGTCCTCATTCGCTGCTACGTCGTCCCAAACAACAACTGCTTCACCTGGAGCAACTGTAACCGATGGGAATGTTGACGTACCTGAGATACCACTTTCATCGTCCCAAGACATACCTGCTAGATCAACTGCAGTATCGCCGTAGTTGTAAATCTCAAACCAGTCTGCGTTCCAAGAGGAAGCATTTGAACCTGGCATGATCTCACTAACTACAATCTTAGGAACGTATACTGCTGCTGCAGGAACGATATCCGCTTGGTAGCGTGGCAACAACTGGTAACCTGATGTGTGAGGAGCTGAGAAGTCATATTGACCACCGATACCCGTTACATCAAACGCACCTGTTGGCGCTGCCTGAGAATATAGATCTACGTCATTATCGATACGCATTGCAATAGTATCTGTACCGTTTGTGATATCTACGTTGAAACCTGAACCTGAACCTGTCCACTGAGATGGATCAACAAGTGTTGCACTTGTGAAGGTCACAAGCTCACTTTCTGTGTTCTCACCCAACTGTGAAACTACTGTTGGTGTAGGAAGTGTATTGTTCGAAGAAATGAACGCGATACTATCAGGATACATCTGCGTCAAACCGTTGAACTGACCAATAGAACCAATCAAACGAACTTGATCGCCTTCCATTACCGTGTACGACTGTGCAGCTGGTGCTGATGAGTACACACCGATACCGTCTGTACCGTCATGGATAGTAAACTGGATTGCAGTTGCAGATCCTTGAAGGTCTACACCCATCAC
>CATAPZ010000006.1:0-11818 GCA_949486955.1 Cryomorphaceae bacterium
CCTTGGGCGGTTAAATAATCGGCGATAATATCCACCGTATACCCCTGTGCAATTGCATTCACATCAACTTGAAACCCTTGTGGCAAGGCATAGAGTGAATCTGGTTCAGGCAAGGCCAAATTAGCACTGCCCACAAATTGCAAAAGGCTATCTACATTGACATTGTCGTTGTAATCTCCACCTGAAAATCCCCAGGCTTTGATTACGGGAGCAATGGTAATATCAAATTGGCCCGAAGTGAGTTCAGTGTACAATTTTGACAAGGTAATAACACGCGCAAAAGCCGTACTAATGCGAACAGAGTCCCCACGGTTTAATCGGGAAATTTCGCTGTCGCTTACCCACAAACTCATCTGCTGGTCCATCGCTTTGAGGATGCTATCTATGCTCTCGCGATAGTCAACACCTTGTGGTACCTGATAAGATATACTGTAGGTTGAACCCTGAGCTGGACCTTGGTTGGTCACCTGCACCAATTCAGGAATTGAATTGCAAGAAGTCAGGATTCCGGTCGCGATAAAAATAGAAAGGATATTTCTCATGGGATAAAAATAAAAAGCCGCTCCTGACGGAGCGGCTTTGAAAATAAATCTTTGGTATTAACCACCGAAGTCGTCAAAACTAACGTTCTCTGGCGGTACACCGAAGTCGTCTACCATCTTCAGAACCGCTGCATTCATTAGCGGTGGTCCACAGAAGTAGAACTCGATATCTTCAGGTGCATCGTGGTGGTTCAAGTAGTTATCGATTACCGCTTGGTGTACGAATCCTACGAAGCCATCACCTTCGTCATCCATGTTCTCCTTAGCATTCCAGTTGTCCTCTGGTAGTGGCTCTGACAATACGAGGTGGAACTTAAAGTTCGGGAACTGCTCTTCAATCTGACGGAAATCGTCAAGGTAGAACAACTCGCGCTTAGAACGACCACCGTACCAGTAGCTCACCTTACGGCCAGTCTTCAACGTGTGGAACAAGTGGAACAAGTGCGAACGCATTGGTGCCATACCAGCACCACCACCGATATACAACATTTCAGCGTCAGTCTCTTTGATGAAGAATTCACCATAAGGACCTGAAATAGTCACTTTATCGCCTGGTTTTTGATCAAATACGAATGAAGAACAAACCCCTGGGTTTACATCCATCCATCCGCCTTTCTTACGGTCGAACGGTGGTGTAGCAATACGAATGTTCAACATTACGATATTACCTTCTGCTGGGTGATTGGCCATAGAATACGCACGGAAAAGTGGCTCTGGGTTGACCATCTTAAGATCCCATAATTTGAACTTATCCCACTCTGCTTGGAACTCGTCAGGAGCCTTGCCCAATTTCGGGTGAGACGTAATATCAATGTTCTTGAAATCTACAGTTGTTGCAGGTACATCTACCTGGATGTAACCACCAGCTTCGAAGTCTAGTGTTTCACCTTCCGGCAGTTTTACGACAAACTCTTTAATGAAAGATGCTACGTTGTAGTTACTTACAACTTCACATTCCCACTTCTTGATACCGAAGATCTCTTCAGGTACTTTAACGTTCATGTCGTTCTTCACCTTGATCTGACATCCTAAACGCCAGTTATCCGCAATCTCTTTACGGTTGAAGAATCCTGTTTCTGTAGGTAGAATTTCACCACCACCCTCAGTTACTTGACACTTACACATACCACAAGTACCACCACCACCACAAGCAGATGGCAAGAAGATCTTTTGGTTGCTCAAAGTGTTCAACAGGGTCGTTCCTGATTCTACTTCTACATCATCTCCGTTGATGTTCAATTTTACCGGACCGCTTGGAGACAAACGCGCTTTTGCCTGCAATAGAATCGTCACCAACAAAAGGATAACGAGTACGAAGACAACTACCGATGAAAGAACTACTGTGCTAGATAAAAACATAGCTACTGTACTTATTATAATTTAATACCCATGAAGCTCATGAACGCGATACCCATCAAACCTGTAATGATGAAGGTAATTCCAAGACCGCGTAAAGGAGCAGGAACGTTTGAATAGCGGATTTTCTCGCGGATGGCAGCGATAGCAACGATGGCCAAGAACCAACCCACACCTGAACCGATACCGTATACCACCGCTTCAGCGATAGTACCGAAAGCACGCTCTTGCATGAAGAGTGAACCTCCGAGGATAGAACAGTTTACAGCGATAAGCGGCAAGAAGATACCCAAAGCGCTGTATAGTGCAGGTGCAAATTTCTCAACGATCATCTCGATCAACTGTACCATCGAAGCAATAACTGCGATGAACATGATGAACGAAAGGAAGCTAAGGTCTACATCTACGAACTCTTCACCCAACCAAGCTAATGCACCAGGCTTCAAAACATAGTTTTCAAGCAACCAGTTTACCGGAAGAGTGATGGTCAATACGAATGTTACAGCAATACCTAAGCCAACAGCAGTTTTTACTGTTTTAGATACTGCGAGGTAAGAACACATACCTAGGAAGTATGCGAAGATCATGTTCTCAATAAAGATTGAGCGAACAAATAAGTTGATTAATTCTTGTCCCATGTCGGCTTAGTTTTCTTCAATGAGTTTAGTGTTTTTCGCACGTTGCGCCCAGATGATTAGACCTACAACGATCAAAGCCATCGGAGGGAACAAGAAGAACCCGTTGTTGGCATAGAATCCTCCGTTTGCGATGTACCAGCTATCTGGAATCACTTGGAAGCCAAGCAGCGCACCAGAACCAAGCAGTTCGCGGAAGAAGGCAACAGCGATGAGAATGACACCGTAACCGATAGAGTTACCGATACCGTCCAAAAAGGCTTTCCATGGACCATTACCAAGCGCGAAGGCTTCAAAGCGTCCCATGATAATACAGTTCGTAATGATCAGACCAACAAATACAGAAAGCTGCTTGCTTACATCGTAGGCGAAGGCTTTTAGGAATTGGTCCACCAAGATTACCAAAGAGGCAACTACTACGAGCTGCACGATAATACGGATACGGTTTGGGATAAGGTTACGAATCAACGAAATGATTACGTTACCTGCGGCCAATACAAACATTACAGAAAGTGACATTACGATAGCCGGCTCAAGTTTAACCGTAATCGCAAGTGCAGAACAGATACCCAGTACCTGGACTGTAATTGGGTTGTTGTCGTTGAATGGATCAGAAAGTAGTCTCTGATTTTTCTTCGAGAACAACGATTCTTTTTGTTTTACTTCTGTACTCATGGCTTAGATGTTTTTGAAGTATTCAGCGTATGGTGCAAGACAATCTGTTAGCATGTCGTTTACACCATTAGAAGTAATCGTACCTCCAGAGATACCATCTACGGCGTAATCACCAGCAGAAGTACCTGCTTTAACTACTGAAATCGATTTAAACATTCCCGCTTCAGAGATTTTCTTCCCTGGGAATTGGTCGGTAAACATTGGCGTCGTGATTTCGGCACCAAGACCTGGCGTTTCACTCTTGTGATCAAAAGTTGCACCAACTACAGTATTACCGTCGCTCTCCAAAGCTAAGTAGCCCCAAACAGGACCCCAAAGACCTTTTCCGCGCATTGGAATAATGTAGTACGTATCGCCTTCTTTCTCTGCCACGTACAATGGAACCGAACGGTCCATATTACCCGCCTTAATGGCTGCCGCCATGTCAATATCGAAAGCTGCTGATGCATCTTCAGATACTACTGTTCCGCCCTCAAGAGTCAAGCTTTGCTTGATGTACTCTCCAAAGGCCTCATCAGATTCTGAGCGATCTACCTCGATACCGATAGAAGCTAGAATGCTTTGTTTCTTTTCTTGGCTAATGTTTGAGGCTTGCTTGCTCTTAAGACCAAGAGATGCTCCAGACAAAAGCACAGCTACCAACACCACCATCACTGTGGCGAATGTGTAAGTATATGCGTTGCTATTTACGTTCATCGTGTTATGTAGTTTAGGCGTTAGCTAGACGCTTCTCGCGACGTTTGATGTTTGCTTCTACAACGTAGTGGTCAATCAATGGCGCCATTACGTTCATGAAAAGAATCGCCAACATGATACCTTCAGGGTAAGCAGGGTTGAAGACGCGAATCATGATACCAAAGAAACCGGCTAAGAAACCGTAGATGTATTTACCTGTTTCCGTCTGAGCGGCACTTACAGGATCAGTAGCCATAAAGACCATACCGAACATGAAGCCACCCAACATCAACTGGTGGATAGGATTCAATCCCATAAACTCGTTTACAGCAAAGGCATTGAAAATACCTGCCATTACTAACCCACCTATAAAGAAGCTCAACATAATTCTCCAAGAACCTACACCCTTGAAAATCAAGAACAAGCCTCCAAGAAGAATTAATAATGCTGAAGTTTCACCAATAGATCCTGGAATCAATCCAAAGAACGCGTTCATTAAAGAGTACGTGCCCTCTGGGCCAAATTGCGCCATAACTGTTTCCGTTGCTGGATTACCTAGGCCTTGACCTACTGTAGTGGCCAAATCACCCATGGCAGTTGCACCTGAGTAACCGTCTACTAGATCACCGCCTGAAGTATTGATCCATACTTGATCACCCGACATCCACGTTGGGTATGCAAAGAATGCAAAGGCACGTGCTGTAAGTGCTGGGTTCAACAGGTTCATACCTGTTCCACCAAATACTTCCTTACCAATGAGTACAGCGAAAATAGTCGAGGCAGCAACCATCCATAATGGGATGTCCACTGGCATGATCAACGGAATCAACAAACCTGAAACCAAGAAACCTTCGTTTACAGGGTGGTTGCGCTTCCACGAGAAGAAAATCTCCACACCCAGACCCGCTGCATACGTCACAATTATAAGTGGCAACAGCTTTAAGGCACCGAATAGGAAGTTATCTAATAATGTGCTGTCCAAACCGATCGCACCATAGTGCAAACGGCCGATGTTCCACATTCCAAAAAGGAGCGCAGGAACCATTGCGAAGATTACAGTCACCATGGTACGCTTTAGATCGATCGCGTCGCGAACGTGCGCTCCAGTGTGAGCAGTGTGGTCAGGAACGAAAGCCATCGTCTCCAATGCATTGTGCAATGGGTAGAGGATGTTTCTTTTGCCATCTTTTTCAACAAGCGGTCTAGTCTGGTCGAATATGTTTTGTACAAACTTCATAATCTGGCTTTTATTACATCATTTCTTTTCTGAGATCATTCAAACCGTCTCTGACGATTTGTTGCAACGGCAGTTTAGAAGTACAAGCAACTTCAGCAAGCGCGAAGTCCTCTGGCAATACTTCATAAATACCGAGCTTTTCCATCTTCTCAATATCACCAATCAAGATGGCGCGTAGCAACTGCTGCGGGAAGATGTCCATCGGAATGAACTTGTCGTACTCCCCTGTCACTACAAATGCACGCTCTTCACCGTGCATGTTGGTGTCCAAATCGTACTTTCTATTCGGAGACAACCATCCCCAGAAGGCACGATTCATTGAGAACTTGCCAAAACCTGGAAGTACCCAACCGAAAAATTCAGTTTGGTTTCCTTCAGGAATCGCTGTGATTTGAGCCTTACCAAATACCATAAAACCTTCGGCATCCATCTGCGTACCGGTAAGCACATCACCAGCGATCACACGAGTGTTATCGAGATTAATATTTGCTGAATTAAAAGCAGCAAGGTTCACCCCTTGCAACATGGTCGCATAACCACTATTCGTTGCTTTAGAACCTGTAACTGCAACCTTATATTCTGGTGCGTACTGTCCAAAAAGCACTGCACGACCAATTACAGGTAGGTCAACAGCATTTACTGTCCAAACCACCTCACCTTTATTAATAGGAGCAAGTTGTGCGATTTGTGTGCCGACTAACCCCTTAGGATGCTTTCCAGAGAAGGTGGCATTATCAACACCTTCACCGCTCAAACAATCTAGAGGAGCGACATCATCAGCCTGGCTCACGTATACCTTTCCTGTGGTCAATGCACCAAGTGCATTAAGCGCAGCAGCGACCTCAGCTTCTTTTCCTGCCAACTGGTAGGCGAGATCCCCAGCAAGAGGACCACTGTGAACCGCGTTTACGAAGATATCGCGTGGCTCTTCGTTCATGCTTGCTGCCACACCGTAAGGTCGAGAGGTAATGAATGCGCCCGCACCGGTATTGGCTAAATGCTCAGCTACCGTAGAACGATCAGCTTTAGCAACATCGAGCGCACCGTGGTCTGCATAGGCAACTTCACTATCGGCTAAAACAACAACTGCCAAAATCTTACGCTTGGCACCGCGCTTAACTTCTGCTACCTCTCCGGAAACTGGTGAACAAATTTTAACTTCGGGACGATCCTTGTCAAAGAATAACGTGTCGCCCGCTTTTACTTGAGCCCCGGCTTTCACCGCCAATTTCGGCGTGATTCCAGGGAAATCTAAGGGACTTACGGCATAAGTTGAGGCGCTAATTGCACCCAAATCTGTCAGCGCTGCTGCACCGACCAGCTTAAGATCGTAACCCTTGCGAATCTTAAAGGATTGAGACATCGTACGTTTCAGTATGATTTTAGGCTGCAAAAATATAATACAGCGTCGGGATTCCCTATCCTTTTGGCTACTAATTGTACCTTAGTGGGCAAGTTTATTTAACAATTATGCTAACAAGGTATATGACATTGGTCACACTGATGATTTTCAGTTCGATCAACGCCCAAGTATTGAACGACACTGTGGTTTATGATTATCTAAAAAGTGTCCAAATATCACCTGAAGGAGAACCCCTTGACTTTCCTGCATATGAATTGGGAGCCCGCAAGGGACTTGAGCTGAGCTTTGACGATCTCGCATACGAATGGAACAATTACAGCTACCGCATCTTTCACTGTACAAAGAACTGGGAAAAGAGCGACCTGCTGGTTAATCAATACCTCATTGGCTTCGAAGGAAACTACATGAATAACTTCGCGATTAGCGTTGGAACGTTTGTTCCGTATACCCACTACTCCATTAAATTTCCTAATGCCGAAACAAAGCCCCGCGTAAGTGGCAACTATGTCATCGAAATTTTCCAAAACGACAATCCTGAAGACCTCATCATACGCCGACGATTCATTGTTTACGAAAGCTTGGTTATTCCAGGAGTCACCGTAAGCCGCGCGGTAGACATGGAAGAATTCTCCACCCAGCAACAAGTAAGTGCCACGGTAAGCCTTGCTGGCTATCCTGTTCAAGATTATTTCATGGACCTCGACTTGAGCATATTACAAAACAGGAGATGGAACAACGCCAAGAACAACCTCAAACCCACCTTTATCAATGACGGATTGCTTACCTACAATTTCATGGGTAGCGAATCCTTTGACGGCGGTACGGAATTCCACACTTTTGATACGAAGCGATTGAATCAGGTCGGACTCGGAGTTAAAACCTCCCGGCTAGATACATGCTGGGAAGTATACCTCTATGAAAAGAAGAACCGCTCTATTGCCGTGTATAGCTTCCAAAACGACATCAATGGAAGGCGATTTTTTAATCGGGCAGATGTCGGTAATCCAGACCTAGCGGGCGATTATTGCTGGGTCGATTTTTACTTTGAAAGTCCTGAGTTGGATGAACCTGTTTATGTGTATGGGCAACTAAGTGATTGGGAACTCTTGCCGGAGTTTAGAATGGACTACAACCGAGAGCGTGGAGCCTACAACAAGAAAGTCTTGCTAAAACAAGGCTATTACAATTATGTCTTTGCCCATCCAGGGGAAAATGGGGGTATCAGCACCGCGCTTACTGAAGGGACGCATTGGCAAACGCGAAACGACTACACATTAATTATGTACAACCGTGGTATGGGTTTGCGATATGACCGTATTATTGGGTACTTCAAACCTTCACAAGCACTATAACATGAAAAAGCTCTCATCTATTTTAGCTATTCTACTAAGTATCAATTCTTTTGGCTGGGGTCTTACTGGTCATCGCGTGGTTGGTCATATTGCCATGGACTACTTAAACCCTGAAGTAAAAGCGCATATTCTTGACGTTTTAGAAGGCGAAGACCTCGCTATGGTGGCCAATTGGATGGACTTTATCAAAAGTGAGCGTTCGTACGACAGCCTAAAGCCGTATCACTATTGTACCATTCTCCACCTAGACTCTATGGACAACCACCAGCACCCGAAGGAAGGAGACATCTGGATGGCTATCGACAAATTCTTAACGGAGATTGAAACTGGGCAGTACAGCGTAGATGAAGGATTCGCGCTCCGCGCCATCGCTCATTTGATCGGTGATGTTCACCAACCCTTGCATTGTGGTCGCGGCACAGATATGGGCGGAAATATGGTACAGGTGAAGTGGTTTTACCGCAAATCCAACCTACACCGCGTTTGGGACAGCGAAATGATTGACTATTGGAAGATGAGCTACACCGAGTACTCAGACTGGGCTATGGCAAAAGTGAAGCAAGATCAAGTAGCGCAATGGCAAAAGGCTACTCTGGAAGATTGGATTCGCGAAAGCGTTGTGGCCCGCGATCAATGTTATGATACCATGGGTGATCCTGAGCGAATGGGGTACCGTTACATCTATGACAATACGGAGTTGTTAAACCAGCGTTTGACACAAGCTGGTGTTCGCTTGGCAGCAGCATTAAATAAAGCCTACGCCGCGCGTTAGACTATTTTTAGCCCTCGTTGGCAACGATTTCGAGCAGATTGACAATTACATCTGTAGCACTTTCCATGTCTTGAAGAGAAACAAATTCGTACGGGCTGTGGAATGCATGTTCACCTGCAAAGATGTTTGGACACGGGAGGCCCATGAAACTCAATTTCGAACCGTCGGTCCCACCGCGGATTTTGCTCTTGCGTAACGGTAAACCTGCAGCTTCAATAGCCTTTTCTGCAAATTCGACCACGTGAGGATGCTTGTCCAAAACTTCTTTCATATTGCGGTACTGCTCGCTAATAATTACCTCATAGCTGGTCCGCTTGACCGCCTTTGACGCTTGTTTGGCCAAAGTATTCAATAGTGCCGCGTACGGCTCCAAGTCTTCTGTATCGAAAGACCTCAAGATCATGGTAACGCGCACCTCTTCTACCCCACCCGATATCTCATATGGATGAACGAAACCAGCTTCACCCTTGGTCGATTCTGGCGCCCATTCAGAGCGTGGTAAAGAGCCCAAAAACACACCTGCGGCCTTGAGCGCATTGCCCATTTTTTTATGAGCGTACCCGGGGTGGGTATTGGCACCACGGAAAATAATGGTTGCGCCATCCGCCGAGAACGTCTCGTCTTCTAACGAGCCCTTGGTTGCGCCGTCCATCGTATATCCAAAATCGGCCCCAAGTTTTTCAAGGTCTACATGGTCTGCACCACGTCCAATCTCTTCATCGGGAGTAAATAGGATTTTCATTGCAGCATGCGGTCGGTCCGATTTTAGGAGCAGTTCCGCTGCCGTCATAATTTCCGCTACGCCCGCTTTGTTATCTGCACCCAATAATGTGCTGCCGTCAGAGGTGATGATAGTATGCCCTTTCATTTCTTTTAAGGGACCAAATTGCTTCGGAGTAAGGACAATTCCACCCTTAGGCAGGTGGATCTCTCCGCCGTCATAGTCTTTGTGCAAGGTCGGCACAACTCCTGCGCCGGAATATTCTGGTGAGGTATCCATATGGGCACAAAAACAAACCGCTGGCTTATCTTCCTCACCGGCACTGGCAGGCACGGTTGCATAGACATAACCTTTATCGTCCATGTGCGCATCCTTCACACCCATCTCTAAAAGCTGCTTCACGAGCAATTCGCCCAAGTTTTTCTGCTTGGCAGTAGAAGGAACCGACGGGGAGCTAGCATCGCTTTGCGTATCTATTTGAACGTATTGTTTGAATCGATCTAAAAGTGAAGGGTACCTCATAGCCGTTAATTCTGATGTAGGGTTGATGGCGCAAAAACAGTGCGCACTATGGTTTCAATAAGTATGCGTAGATCAAGCAATAGCGACCAATGCTCGACGTAGTAAATATCCGCTCGAATTCTCGCTTCAAGCAACTGCTCGTTTGCTGCACTATCGCCCCCTCGTAAACCGCGAGTTTGGGCAAGGCCTGTAAGGCCAGGTTTGGCCCAATGGCGTACTTTGTAACTGCCGATTTTATTAGCGTAGAGAACCCCATCACCCGGTGTGTGTGGACGAGGACCGACTAATGACATTTGACCTAAAAGAACATTTATGAGCTGTGGAAGCTCGTCTACCCCAACCTTTCTCATCCATGATTGCAAGGCATTGCTCGTGCCGTTAGCATTTAATGTGCGCAGCTTGAGCACAGTAAATTTTTTGCCTTCCAATCCTTCACGAGATTGCATGAAAAACGGATTACCCGCTCCAGTAAGCACAAGGGCAAGGGCAAATAGAGGCAGTGCCCACGATAAAACAGTGGCAATAAATAATACCGAGAAAAGGATGTCAAAAATGCGTTTTATGCCCTTGTTCGTCCAATTGGATAATGGCTCTTTGCGCTCAGAGAAGAGTGGAATACCTTCGAGGGACTCCAAAAAGAGTTCGCCAGCGTAATTCGCCCCCATTTCTGGTAAAAATCTGAATCTCATGCCGTGTTCCATGGCGTATTGCTGTACCGCTGTGTACTCTTTTGAACTTGGCGCATAGCCACATATAATGTCTTGTACGTTGCGAACGTTTTCACCATCAAGTTCCATGGAATCGACCGTTCCCGAATAACGCCAACCTAATTCTGGTCGGACAGCCACTAAATTCAATAGTGCCTCTGTGGTAGCATGCGTGCCCGCAATGATAAAATTGCGCTGCCATTTGCCCTTGGCCATCTGGTTGCGTAAGAATTGGACAAAAATCAAACGGTAGATGATGGCACTGGCGTAGAAAAGACTGAAATAAGACGCTAAAAACAAACGGCTGTAGTAATAGCCCTTCAAGCCTACCACAATTATTGCGAGGATGGCCATCTGTCCTAGTGCACCACGGACGACATTCGCCAACACATTGCGCTGCTCCAGACCACTGGTATAGGAGAACATACCCGCCCAACGTCCGGTACCGTACCAACTCACCAAGGTGAGCACGAGAAGCTGTAGGTAGTAGTTGTAGTATTCAGGATTCGAAATGCGTAGATCGTCAAACCGCCACAATCCTATGACCACAAAGAGTGTCAGGAGTAATGCACCGTCTATCAATAGTGTGCCTAGTCGAAATATTTGAGAACTCTGATTCTGCATTTTTCTTCGGCCAAAAGATACTTACTTTTACGACGATGAGCACTACCCAAACTCCCATAGTCTACGCAGACGGTATAGGACCAGATCGAGCAGCCTTGTTGGCAGAGGAGTTTGGCATTCGAACTACAGCACAGTTTCTTGAACATTACCCGTTTAGATATGTCGATAAGACGCAGTTTTATTCAGTCGCTCAGCTGACCGCTGCCCCTGTAGAAGTGCAGGTCAAAGGTCAGATCACCAAGATTGAAGAAGTGGGACCACCACGCCAAAAAAGGCTCGTGGCAACTTTTACGGACGGCACTGGATTTATCGAGCTCGTTTGGTTCAAAGGCGCAAAATGGATCCGTCGCTCCTTGAAGCTGAATACCCCTTTAGTGGTTTTTGGAAAGGTGAATGCATTCAATGGAAAGAAGAGTATCCCCCATCCAGAAATCTCAGCCCCAGCGCTCAGTAGTGAGACCCAATCCGCCCTTGAACCGGTGTACTCAACCACCGATAAGCTATCCAGGAAAGGCTTGAATTCTAAGGGTATAGCTAAAGTGATGAAGGCTTTACTCCGTAAAGAGCTGGAGCAAATCCAAGATCCATTCACCGCAGAATTTGCCAATGAGCACGGTGTGATTTCAAAGAAACAAGC
>CATAPZ010000007.1:0-3854 GCA_949486955.1 Cryomorphaceae bacterium
CCTGTCTTCTCGTTGAATTTGCGCGAGTACATGAAATCAATAAAGTCCCCTGGATCGTCTTCAAAGTTCTCATTGACGAGTTTTACGATTCCTGTATTCGAGCTCACCTCAAAGGCACGGCGAAGGCTGATTTCTCCATATCCGCCACGGCGTGAATCGCGCACTTTGCGGTCATACACCTTAATAACCCCATTCTCGGTATCGACACGAGCATTAGTATCTACTTTACCCGATTCTAGGAGTGCCATGGTCGATAGCAGCTTCATGGTCGAGCCGGGTTCAGTGGCTTCCCAAACGGCATAGTTTCTCAGCTCAGAGTAGGTGCTGTCCTCATTGCGGCCAAGATTCGCCATTGCCACAATCTTACCCGTGGCTACTTCCATGACCACGGCACAGCCGTGGTCGGCTTTGTATTTCTTTAGTTGCGTCAACAGGCTCTGCTGAGCAACATCTTGGATGCGTGTATCAATAGTGGTGTACACATCAAAACCGTCAACTGGTTCCACAGCCTCTGGGTCATCAATCGGTTTCCAGTCCCCACCGGCAATCTTTTGCTTTAAACGACTTCCAGGCTTGCCCTTCAAGTATTCGCTGTAATAGCCTTCCAAGCCGGCACTGGCTCCTTCGAGATCATACCCGATGGTACGCATCTTAATGTTGGTTGCCATCTGTATACGTTGCAGATCTTCTTCAACAATAATACCCCCGCGATTCTGTCCTCTTTTGAGAATAGGGTACTGGCGCATGCGCTGCAGTTCACTAAAATTCAGTTTGCTCGCCAGTGGGATGTACCTGCGCTTTTTCTGGCGTTGTTCTCTCAAATATGCCGCCCAGCCTGAAGCACTGTATTTGGTATTAATCGTGGCCAATTTTGCCCCCAATTCATCTACTTCATTCGCAAAAATTTCAGCATCCACCGTTACTGCGTCGAAGTGCACTTTATACACTGGCTTGGTGGTTGCTAGTGTCATGCCGTCTGCAGAGTAAATGTCGCCGCGCTTCGCTTCAATGGTGTGTCGCTCAATGAGGCGCTCTTGGCTCTTAGCTCTAAGCTCTGGACCTTGGACCAAGCTTACCCAGTACAGACGTACCAAAACAATAGCGAGCATGAGGTAGATTCCTCCGCTTGCCCAAGCCACACGGCTTTTTATTTTTTTGATTTCTGTACTCACTCCTTTATCACAATTTTTTCTGGCCGAACCTCTGGCTGTTGTAATCCTAATTCTTCCGCCTTCCGAATAACTCTACTCTCCAAGGAAAGCTTGGTTAATCGTTCTTTGGTTTCCGTATGCTCAGCTTCTAAGGTTTGACGCTCTTTGCTGAGGTTGTCTATTAAATGCACCTTCTTGTCTGCGCTGTGGCTAGTGTAAATGCTGATGAGTGCCAAGAGGCTCAACCAGCCGGCGAAGGGCAGGAACTTGATGATGGCTTCGTCTGTAATTTTTAGACGTGCACCGAGGCGACTGAAAAATTCCTTCACCTTACTCACCGCGATTCCATTGTGTTTCTGTTCGTTCCGCGACACGAAGCTTGGCGCTTGTTGCGCGCGGATTTCTTGCATTTTCTTCTACGCTCGCCACCACAGGCTTGCGCGTTATAGCCTTTAAAGGCACATGTTTCACCCCGTAGAAATCGCTCTCGGTTTGACCGGATGCTTTTCCTTCACGGATGAAATTTTTAACCATTCTGTCCTCAAGGCTGTGGTACGACATGATGACCAATCGGCCACCTGGCTTAAGCACATCTATAGCTCCGTAGAGCATATCCTCTAAAACCTCGAGCTCACTATTGACTTCCATACGCAGTCCTTGGAATACCTGCGCTACGTATTTGTGCCACTGCCCGCGTGGCGCCAATGGCTCACACAATTCACGCAGTTCTGCGGTTGTGGTTAACGGCTCCGTCGCACGTGCCATAAGCAATGCGTTGATTAGGGAGCGTAATCCTTTGATATCCGTGTGCTTTCTAAAGAGATCGTAGAGTGCTTGTTCCTCGTAGGTTTTCAATACTTCTGCAGCGCTAATTCCACTGCTTGGGTTCATGCGCATGTCTAATGGTCCGTCGAAACGAATGGAGAATCCGCGCTCGCCAATATCGAACTGGTGTGAAGACACGCCGAGATCCCCGAGAATTCCATCCACCTGTCTTGCGTCGTGAAGGCGTAGGTGATTTTTGATGAATCGGAAATTGGCTGCGATAAACACTAGGTTTGGGTGCTCAGGTAGATTCGCCTTAGCATCAGGGTCTTGATCAAAGGCGTAGAGCTTTCCAGTGGTCAGCTTTTCCAAAATGGCTTTGCTGTGACCACCGCCGCCAAAGGTCACGTCAACGTACGATCCTGTTGGATCGATATTGAGGCCTTCAAGGCATTCCGCTAAGAGGACTGGATCATGATAGCTCATTCTGACTTGGATTTATGCCGCCCATTACTTCTTCAGCGAGCAATCCAAAGTCATCACCATCTACATTAACTGCATCTTCATAAGCCTGCTTGTCCCAAACCTCTACTATGCCGTTGTGTGCGCTGAGCACTACTTCGCGGCTGAGGTTTGCGAAAGATTTTAAATCTGGGCTGATCCCTATTCGGGTAGCTCCGTCAAGCTCGACCAATTTGACTCCTGCAGTAAATAATCGAATAAAATCGTTGTTCTTCTTCACGAAGCGGTTCAGTGTATTCACTTTACCCATGACTTCATTCCACTCTTGCATCGGGTACAACTCTAAACACTTGCTAAACACACTTCTCTTGAGTACGAAAGCGTCGTCCATAGCCGGCGCCAACTGCTTTTTTAAGGCAGCAGGAAGACTGATGCGACCCTTCGCATCCATCTTGCATTCGTGTACTCCAATGAGGTTTAACATGTCTTTTGATTGCTCTTCTTACAAAAGTAGAATTATCATCCCACGATTTCCCACAAACGTACACATTGTGGATAACTTTTCCCACTTGTTTTCCTAAAATGTCCGTTAGCCCTTATTTAGAGCGGTGGGAAGAAGTGGGAAAGAGTGAAAACAGGATGTGAATAACATCGTTCATAACCTCGGCAGCAATGGACCCGAAAAATGCCCTAACTTTGCGCCAATACTGAGAACCATGAAGATTACTAGTGCCGATTTCGTAAAGTCCTCCGCAATCATTGAGGAGTGTCCAAAGCCGACGAAAAATGAATTTGCGTTTATCGGAAGATCGAACGTGGGGAAGAGCTCTCTGATCAATATGTTGGTGCAGCGAAAAGACCTTGCCAAGACCTCAGGTCGACCAGGGAAAACTCAGCTCATCAACCACTTTGAGATCAATGAAGATTGGTATTTGGTCGATCTCCCTGGGTACGGTTATGCAAAGACGTCAAAGAAGAACCGAGCGGTTTTCCAACGCATGATCACGACCTACATTAAAGAACGTCCGAACCTCATCAACACCTTCGTGTTGGTGGATTGTCGTCACGATCCGCAAAAGATTGACCTTGAATTTATGGAATGGTGTGGTATGGAAGGCATCCCCTTTTCCATAGTCTTCACAAAGATTGACAAACTAGGTTCCTCTGCGCTCATGAAACAAATTGCGCGCTATAAGAAGAAGCTGCTGATGCAGTGGGAGGAATTGCCACCGGTATTCATGACCTCGGCAGAAGGCCGTACAGGCCGCGAAGAATTATTGCGTTACATCGACACCGTTCATCAGAGCATTACCCCTGATATGTACGGACAATAACGAGGGCTTAATTTTTAACCCTCTTTCCCAGGCTCAATGATGCCTGATTTCTCACCGAAGTAGCGAGCGAAATCGCGCATGTCGGCGGCCAATGCTGTATCGTCGGTGGCACGCTCGTAACCGTCGGCCATGGAGATAAACG
>CATAPZ010000008.1:0-36707 GCA_949486955.1 Cryomorphaceae bacterium
GCAGAATGGATTCTACCTACAGTATTACCTTAGATGAAATGGGTAATGGACAGAATGTGTCTTTGACCATAACACACGATTCCATACAAGAGGATAACCTTTACTATTGGCACCCTACTACACAGTCTCGTCGATTGATACTTACAAACAAAGTAGCATTACCTTTAAATGAGTTTATAAGCCCCAAAGATTCTGTGGTTCAATACAGCAGTGATCTGGCGATAAATTACGGAGTATTCAATACGGTCGTGCTGCTTGGATTTGATTTTATTCCTCCTTCACTCCATGGATATACTGGCAAGTTGGTACAATTTTCAAAGGGTATTCAAAATATAGTGAGTGGTACGACCATCCCAGAGTTGAACCACCCATTCTTTACGAACTTCTTCATTGGCCCTTCACTTCAAAATGCATGGCCAGAAGTATCGAGTTATAACGAACTTGGGGAAGACCATGAGCCACTATTACGGCTTAATGGAGCTGTTGTTGCTTCTTTAAGCGATCGGTTATTTAAGCAAGGTTTCATACCCAAGGATTGGACTCATCCCTTCTACAGAGCTATTAATCAATGGTCCTTGGGAAGCGGCAGGCGCATCGAATATGTGCCTTTCTTAGGTTCTGATTTTTACGAATCAAACATTAAACTCAATGGTATTGACGTGATTGATAAACCTGAAAGTGAGTATTCACAGGGGTTTGCAGTGAATTTACACAATGAAAAATTGTACTTGCTGTTGGCGTTGCTTTGCGCGCTAATTGCGCTTATTTTTGTCAAAATCTCATCTCGATGAAGCTTCTATTTAAAAACGCACAAATCATTGATGTTAAAAGTCCTTACAACGGACAGGAGCTCGACATTCTTGTCAATGATGAACAAATAGAAGCCATAGGAAATCTCTCAACGGAACAAGCTGAAGGTGTCATAGACCTTAAAGGTTGTTGGCTAACCACTGGTTTTGCAGAATTACACTCGGATTTGGGGGAACCAGGTAACGAGGAATCTGAGGATTTGGTAAGCGGTTCGGCAGCGGCAGCTTCTGGCGGCTTTACTGCGGTCGGTGTTGTTAGTAACGGTCACCCACATTATGAAAGCAAAACAGGTGTTGAGTTTATACTGAATAAATCAGAATCACTACCAATACACTTGGTGCCAGTAGGAACCTTGTCTAAAGGTCGTAAGGGAGAAGAGCTCAGCGAGATGTTCGAAATGAACCAATTGGGCACCCATCTATTTGGTGACTACAAGCAAGGAGTTTCGAATGCCAATCTTCTGAAATTAGGGCTTTTGTACACCAAGCCCTTTGGTCGATTAATGGTTCACCCTGAGAATCACGAGTTAAGTGCGAACGGTAAAATGCATGAAGGTGCGACAAGCACTTACATTGGGTTAAAGGGTATTCCAGTAGTTTCAGAAAGTACACAGATACAACGCGATTTAAGTATTCTTGAATATACCGAAGGTGCGATGCACATTGCCTCAGTCAGTACTGTTGAGGGCGTGGAGTGTATTCGAGACGCCAAATCCAAAGGATTAAATGTCACAGCAAGTGTCAATATTCACCACCTAATCTTCACTGATGAGGATTTAGAAAACTACAATACTGCACTAAAGGTATCCCCTCCTATCCGGACAGATGTTGAGCGTAGTGTTTTGTGGGAAGCCGTTGTAGACGGGACGATAGATTGTATTGCTGTCGATCATCTTCCCAAGGACATTGAGCAAAAGCAATGTGAGTTTGACAATGCTGAATTTGGAATGGCCGGGTTGGAAGGTGCTGTGAGTGCGTTATTAGATCGATACGAGGTTTCAAAAGAACTCTTGCAAGAGAAGCTGAGTACAGTGCCTAGGTCATTATTGAATCTTCCGGAATTAACCATTCAAGAAGGTGCAACGGCAGAATTTACAATCATCACCTCTGGGAGCGAACAGATCACAGCCATGGGGTCTAAAGCTTTTAACAATCCATTTAAAGGGTTGGATGTAAATAACTTTGTTAAAGGTGTTTACGTGAAGGGTAGTTATTTGTCACTCCACGCTTAATTAAAGTATATCTCTAGTCCGTCATAGGACAAGTACATATTTTCTGGCAGTTTACTGGATACTGTTTCGTGTAGTCCCATATAGTGACTCATGTGGATGAAGTACGTTTGTTTTGCACCAATTTTCTTCGCTTGTTCGACGGCCTGTTCAAGCGTGTAATGACTGAAGTGGTCTCTGTGGTGCAACGCATCAATAACCAATACGTCTAAGCCTTCAAGCAATTTATACGTTGGTTCCGGAATGTGATTCGTGTCTGTCAAATAGGCCATCCCCCCTATCCGATATCCCAAGATAGGGAGTCGTCCGTGAATTACTGGAAGAGATTGAATATCAATCCCTTTCACACTAAATTTTTGACGATCTTCTAGTGGAATAGCATGGATCCGAGGTGCTCCGGGATATGGCTGCGGCTCAAATGCATAGTCGTATACCTTCTTAATCCTATTTATGACCCTTTGTTGACCGTAAATCAACATTTCACTACCTGTTCTAAAGATTATCGGACGGGTATCATCCAAACCAGCAATGTGATCTTGGTGCTCGTGAGTAAATAGCACGGCATCTACATGAGTCAGCTCTGCATTGAGCATCTGCTGCCTAAAATCGGGTCCTGTATCTATTTGAAGATGTACACCATCATATGTGATATGCACCGAACTTCTACTACGATGATCCTTGGGGTTTAAACTTGTGCAGACCTCACAAGAACAGCCTATGACAGGTACGCCTTGGGAGGTTCCTGTACCTAAGAAATATAGTGTTCCACTTTTCTTGCTCATTTGGTCTACTTTTTGCGCATTTTCCCATAGAAAACGCTCTAATCGAAGTTAGGAAGTTTTAAATTAGCACCAAGAACTAATCTCAGCAGGATTAATGACGCCAAGAACCATCCATACCACTGCGCAGAAAGCGCTAAAAATCAATCTTAACTCAGACATCTACGGCACTTTCGCGGAAATTGGCGCGGGTCAAGAGACAGTTCGTGAGTTTTTTAGAGCCGGTGCTGCTTCAGGTACAATTGCAAAAGCAATGAGCGCTTATGATAAGGCATTCTCAGATGATATCTATGGTATTGAAGAGGACAAGCGCTACGTCACTCAGAGTAGGCTGCAGAAAATGCTCCGTCACGAATACGGTTTGATCGAAAAGCGTCTTGACAGAGCTAAGCATCCTAGTAAGACCTACTTTGCATATGCTAATACAGTTGCCACTATAAACTTTGCCAAGACATTTAAGGGTCATGGGTGGATGGGGATTCGTTTTCAGACGGCACCAACGAAAGAAACCAATGATATTATTTTACATTTTCGTTTACACGAAAACGAGGCTAAGCATCAGCAAGAAACAGTTGGACGTCTAGGTACTAATCTCATATATGGAGCTTACAAGTTCTATGATGACCCAAAGCTTTTTCTAGAGAGCCTCTACGACAATATTGATAAAGACGCTATTGAGATTGATTTGATCAACTTTAATGGCCCTGATTTCGCTCAAGTAGATAATCGTTTGATGTCTCTTCAATTGATTAAAAACGGTTACACTGATGCAGTCATTTTTGGACCAGAAGGGAACAACTTGTTACCGGCTGAATTGCTTTATAAAAAGCATGTACTGGCAATGCGTGGTTCTTTTAGGCCTGTAACCAAGGTAAATATGGACATGATTAAGTGTGGCTATGACATGTTTACCAACGATAAAAAGGTCGATTCAGATAGAACCGTTGTATTGTGGGAAATCACCTTGAATAACTTGTTGGCTGACGGAGAACTCGATGAACAAGACTTCTTGGACAGGGCGGAAATCTTATGTGCCTTGGGTCAAACAGTTCTGATTTCGAATTATCAAGAGTATTATAAGCTCGTAGATTACTTTGGCCGTTTCTCCAAAAAGCGCCAAGGATTGGTGATGGGTGTAAATAACCTTACCGAGTTGTTTAAGGACAAATACTACCGCGGCTTGCAGGGTGGTATTTTAGAAGCATTTGGACGTATTTTCTCCAAGGATTTGAAGATTCTCGTGTATCCTTTTATAGATCATGACAATGAAGAGAAAATCATGCGTAAAGAAGATGCAGAAGTACATCCTCGTTTTAGACCAATCATCAACTATCTCATCTTCCACAATAGAATTCTCGATATCGAAGACTTCGATCACGACATTACCAACATATTCTCGCGAGAGGTATTAAATCAAATACGCGCTGGTGAGGAAGGTTGGTCAGATTGTCTGCCGGAATATGTACATCACGTAATTCGAGACAAAAAACTCTTCGGATATACAGGCGAAGCTCAAGAAGCTTAAGCGTTCGCCAAAGCTGTCTTAAATCGGTCTAAACATCTTTCTCTAGCCCATTTGTGCTCAACAATAGGCTCTGGATATTGGGTTGTACCATATTCTGGAACCCAGCGTTTGACATACTTTAGTTGTTTGTCAAACTTCTCAAGTTGAGACGTAGGATTGAATACTCTGAAATATGGTGCGGCATCTAAACCCGATCCACTAGCCCATTGCCAACCACCTATATTACTAGCCAAATCAAAATCCAATAACTTTTCTGCGAAGTAGCGCTCCCCTAGTCTCCAATCTATAAGTAAATGCTTCGTTAGAAAACTAGCAACAATCATTCGGACACGATTGTGCATATAGCCTGTAGTGTTCAATTCCCGCATACCTGCATCAACAATTGGATATCCTGTCCTACCCTCACACCAAGCTTTGAAATGTTCCATATTGGTTTCCCACGGAATAAGGTCATATTTTGGTTTGATGGCCTTTTCTCGACTCTCCGGAAAATAATACAAAGCCATTTGAAAGAAATCTCTCCATATGAGTTCGTTGACGAAGGTGTCATTACCGACAAGACCTTTACGCAGAAGGCTTCGCACGGAGATTGATCCGAATCTTAAGTGCATACCAAGTCTAGTCGTTCCCTTTTCATTGGCAGGGAAATTACGAGTAGCATCGTACGTCTTAATAATACTCTCGTCTACTCTGGATGACGGCAATGAAACCTCAGTACATGTAAAGCCCATAGACTCTAATGACGGAATAGCTATTGGCTGTTGTTTGAAGAAACTCTTGAAATACTTGGTATTGGGATAAGCTTTAGCATGGTAGTGGGTCAGTTTCTTGCGCCAGGCCTTACCATAAGGACTAAATACTAAATACGGCGTACCGTCGCCTTTCACTACTTCGTTCTTTTCGAAAACGACATGATCTTTCGCCCCGACCACGGGAATTTCATGCTCACTCCAGAATTTGAAAATATCTTCATCTCGCTCACGAGCATAGGGTTCATAGTCACGATTCAGAAATACACTTTTTACAGTATACGTTTGATTAAGAATTTTCATGGCCTCTGCTGGCGTACCATAGAATGCGTGTAAGGAGCTACCTATCCCTGTTAACTGGTCTTGCAACTCGGTTAATCGTTGATGTAAAAACGACACTCGAGCATCAGATTTATCCTCAAGTTTATCCAATATGTTTCTATCAAAAATAAAAATAGGCACCACTGGATGCCCACTTTTCAGCGCTTTCCAAAGTCCGGCGTTGTCTTCCAGTCTAAGGTCGCGTCTAAACCAAAAAATACTTACTTCTTTCATCATCTAAATGACTCGAGAAATGCTTTTTTGTTCATGTCTTTTTCAAATTCTCCATGGAAGGACATCGTAATAGTCGAACTACCGTCATCTTCAATACCTCTAGTTTTTACACACATGTGATCAGCTTCAAGGTAGACAGCAACATCATTAGTACCTAGACCGTCCATTAATGCCTCTGCTATTTGCCTGGTAAGTCGTTCTTGAACCTGTGGTCGCTTGGCATAGTGTCTAACAATACGGTTCAACTTACTAAGGCCAACAACGCTGCCGTTCGGAATGTAGGCGACGTGACACTTCCCAATAATTGGTACGAAATGATGCTCACAGTGCGAATGGACTTTGATGTCCTTTTCAATGAGCATTTCATTGTATTCAAACTTGTTGGAGAACAACTTCATCTCTGGCTTATTATCGGGATTAAGACCCGCAAAAGCTTCCTTAACGTACATTTTAGCAACGCGCAAAGGCGTGCCGTTTAAGCTATCGTCATTTAGATCAAGTCCTAAGATGTCCATGATATCACGGAATTTTTCAGCGATCAAACTGATTTTCTCATCTTCTGACATATCGAAGGCGTCAGAACGCAGTGGAGTGTCTATTGAAGTGCCTAAATGAGCTTCTACCAACTGTTCTAATTGCTCAGCAGTGTAGCCCTTTTCGTGGTGTGTCATAATACTTTTATTTGCCGCTGTATTCAACGTAGTTACGTGGCGTCTCGTAAAGCGTCACTTTTAATTCTAAGTCAGTATTGAGTACGATTCTCAACCTAGTCCATATAACATAAGCTATATGCTCTGCGGTAGGATTTAGCGTTTTAAACTCCTCTACTTGTACGTTCAGATTTTTGTGATCTAGATAGTCTTCCACCTCTTTTTTAATATGATCTCGGAGGACTTTCATATCTATGAGATACCCAGTCTTAGGGTCGACTTCCCCTGTAACATGAACGATGAGTTCATAGTTGTGACCGTGATAATACTCATTATTGCACTTCCCAAAAGTGGCTGCGTTTTCAGCAGTGCTCAATTCAGGATTATGCAACCTGTGTGCGGCATTAAAATGTGCTCTTCTACATACCGTGATTCTCATTATGCCAATACTTTAAGAATCGGTCATAGATGATTTTGAACCACTCAGTGTACTTCTCGGGATGAGCTTTCATGTCTTCAGCCACCCAATCCACTGATTTCCAATCAAAACTATCGACCTCTTCAGGGTTAATATTTGGATCTTCGTTGTAACGGGCAATGAGGACATGGTCTAGCTCATGCTCTGTTAAATCATTGTCCAACTCTGCTTTGTAGATAAATGAAAAAATACGTTTGACCGAACAGGTAAAACCCATCTCTTCCATCAATCTTCTTGTGGCAGCTTCTTCCACAGTTTCCCCATCTCTAGGATGAGAACAGCACGTATTCGTCCAAAGCCCACCACTATGGTACTTATGTAGAGCACGTCTTTGAAGTAAAATTTCGTTGTTGTCGTTCATGGCGAAAACAGAGAATGCACGGTGCAGTTTCGCCTTTCGGTGCGCTTCCATTTTCTCCATCAGCCCAATCGGATTATCGTCCGAATCGACCAGGATAACTTGTTCAAGCATTATAATATGTTAAATCCAGTTTATGGTGTGTCTAACGTACGAACTTAAAAACAATCCGTACTTCCTTTTGTTCGAAATACGCACACGCTCATTCAAAATGATATCTGCATGTGTATTACAAATCTTCTTGAATAGACTGTAGTAATATACGTATGCTATATAGACCCCAAATCGTGCTCCTTTCGGAAGTTGTTTAATCCCTTCGTATCCTGCCTTAAAGTCAATGTCTATATCGGCCTCAATCTCAGCTTTTACCCGCTCGTTAAATTCATTTAAGTCTACTCCTGGAAAATATGTTCTTCCCAAAGCATGGTAATCAGCGTGTAAATCTCTTAGGAAATTAATCTTCTGGAAGGCAGAACCTAACTGCATTGCAGGCTTTTTAAGCTCTTGGTATCGTTTCTCATTGCCATCAACAAAAACCTTCAGACACATGAGTCCAACTACTTCGGCACTACCTAGGATGTATGCCTTATAACCTTCCTCGTCATAATCGTTTTTGTACAAATCCATTTCCATGGACTTCAAGAATGTTTCGATTAGATCTCTATCAATATCAAAAGCATTCACCACTTGCTGAAAACTATTAAGTATAGGATTCAAACTGATCTTCTCGTCTAGTGCCAGATAAGTATCTTTCCAGAAGCGTTCAAGCAATTCTTTCTGAGGGTAGTCCTCGAACGTATCAACGATTTCGTCTGCGAATCTAACGAAGCCATAGATAGCATATATGGGATCGTGGTACTTCTTATCAAGACCTAGAATACCGAGAGAGAACGACGTACTATACGCTTTAGTCGTCATTCTTGATGTGCGAATACTTACGCTGTCAAAGAGTGCTTTCATACCGCTTTCTTTATTTGATAGTCCTTCGCGATTTCTTTACTTACAACTTCCCCACTAATCAAGCATGGAGGAACTCCAGGTCCAGGCGTAGTAAGTTGTCCAGCGAAGTACAAATTGCTCACTTTTTTACTCTTCAGTCTAGGCTTAAGAATTGCGGTTTGGTCTAATGTGTTGGCAAGGCCGTATGCGTTGCCTTTAAAACTGTTGTATTCTGATTTAAAATCCTGATATGCAAAACTCCGTTTTACCACTACCCTGTCACGAATTGAGGAACCGGTAAATTCTTCAAGACGATCCATCATCAAGTTATAATATTTTTCGCGGACTTCCTCTGTATCACCATCCATTCCAGGAGCCGTTGGCATGAGCAGGAACATATTTTCACAGCCCTCGGGCGCTACACTTGAATCTGTTTTTGACGGAGCACTAGCATAGAAAAGAGGTTTTGTAGGCCATTTAGGGTCTGTATAAATCTCATGTGCATGCTGATCCAATTCATGGTCGAAAAACAGGTTGTGATGCAAGACGTTGGGTACTTCACCTTTAATACCCAAATAATAGAGTAATGATGAAGGAGCCATCTTGCGTTTGTTCCAATATTCTGGAGTGTATTCCCTGTATTCAGGAGAACTGATGACCTGATCAATATGATGGTAATCAGCACCTCCCACAACAATATCTGCGGTAAATGAACCTCCTTTAGTCAATACACTAACTATTCGATTATTTGAATATTTGAATCCTGTTACTTCCGCTGATGTTCTGAATTTCACCCCCTGCTCCTTAGCAACACGAACCATTCCTTGTATAATTTCGTTCATACCGTTCATGGGATACCAAGTCCCCAACGACATATCGGCGTAATTCATTAAGCTGTACAGTGCTGGCGTATTTTGCGGTAAGGCACCAAGAAATAAAACAGGGAATTCAAGGATTGCCTTGAGTTTAGGATGCGAGCTTACTTCTGCAACATGCTTCCGAATGTCTTTGAGCATATCCAACTGAAACAGACCTTTGACAATCCTCAAGTCCATAAATTCTGTTAGAGAGCGCCCTGGACGAAAAACAAGATCCTTAATACCAACTTCGTATTTGTAAGCACCTTGCTTCAAAAACTTACGCAAACGTAACCCTGATCCAGGGTCTAATCTATCGAACATGGCTTCAAGCGCTTCCATGTCGGCGCTTTGGTCCTCATGATCGTTTGGACCAAACACCACACGATAAGAAGGATCCAATCGTATTAAGTTATAGAGGTCTTCTACCTTGGTGTCGAATTCTGAAAAGTAGCGTTCGAATACATCAGGCATCCAATACCAACTTGGTCCCATATCGAAAGTGAAACCGTCTTTTTTCCACGAGCGTGCTCGTCCTCCAAGTTGGTCGTTTTTCTCTAGGACAGTAACATCGTACCCTTCACGGGCTAAAAAGGATGCGGCACTTAGGCCTGCAAACCCAGAACCAATGACAATAACTGATTTCATGTGATAAGGCGGTAGGCTGTGATTAGTGGCGTTGATCGGCGAGCTTTTCCATCATTTTCTTACGAGCTAAGAAAATTCGGGATTTAACTGTTCCCAGAGGAATGTTAAAGTGTTCAGCAATTTCCTCGTACTTGTAACCTTCATAATGCATGAAAAATGCTTCTGTGTAATGTGGCTCAATGGAATTAATTTGTTCCATAATGTAGTCGTTATCCACATTCGCGTCGGTAAGAGTCGTTCTACTTGCCTCCTTGCTATTCAGAAAAAACTGGCTTTCAGTTTCATCAACAAAAGTGTTTTGTTGCTTTTTACGACGATAGTTATTGATAAAGGTATTCTTCATGATGGTATACAACCATCCCTTGAGATTCGTCCCTGTAGCGAACTTATCTTTATTTTTAAGTGCCTTGAAATATGTATCCTGGATTAAGTCCTGGGCATCGTCGTGACGCTTGGTCAACTTCATTGCTAACTGATGCAAAAAGTCGTGCTCACGATCAATTAATTCTCCAAATTCTGCGGTTGACATAAAGACAATGTTTAAGGTTGCTTCCTCAAAGTTAAACAATATGTTCAAACATTTTGTCTAACAATGAATAAAATTTATTAAACAAATCTCAATACCCGTTAAATTTGGGCAGTCAAATCCTTTAATGTACTGTAAATGTGAATGTTATCTCCGAAAGTGTTTTCGGAAAAATCATTGAATTGGTACCCTGTTAGGTGTACCTCTACCCCACGATCGTGTATAAGATCGTCCAAGTCACGCAGGTATTCTGGCAGATATTCGACATCTGGGTTTGTCGTGAAGACTGATATAAGTGCATCTACCGTTTGATTGTCTAGCAAATCCGTCAGGTATTCCTTCGGTAGACTTTGGCCAAGATAAATTACCCTTTCGCCGCGTTCTTTCAGAACATAGGCTAAGTAAAGAAGTCCAATCTCGTGAAGCTCATTTGCTGGCAGGAAAAGCGCAAATGTTTTTCCACCATCGCTCGCATGAAGTTCATCAAGGGCAGAGTACAACTTTTGGCGAATCATAGATGACATAAAGTGCTCTTGAGAAATACTTACAGATCCGCTGAGCCAAAGTTTTCCTAATTCTTGGATATAATCTCCAATAACTTTTTGAAAGGTATTATGGATTCCATGCTTATCGATGCAAGTTGCCATGATGGCTTCGAACCGCTCAATATCAAAGTTCAGTGTACTTAATTTCAACTCATTGAGTTCATAAGCGTAATTTCCCTCGTAAGGATCAGCCTCTAGTGCTGATTTTGCAATTTCCTCTGGAGCGAGCTTTGCGATTTGACCAATCTTCCAATCGTGTTCTAAAAGTATACATACATTTAAAATTACCCGCAGGTCATCATCACTGTAAAAGCGAATGTTTGTACTTGTTCTCTTAGGTGTAATTAGTTTGTGACGTTGCTCCCAAGCACGAATGGTGTGGGCTTTAATACCGCTAAGCTGCTCTAAATCTTTTATGGAATAACGTGACTTCACAAATGATTAACGAATCTGGGGAAGAAAAGTTTTACTGGTAGCAAGTATAAGTAATTACCACAAACTGACGAGGGTCGCTTTAGTATATTTGCGACAAAATTTAAGTAGATGTCAATCGAAAAGGAAATTAGTATTCGCAGAACCTTTGGGATTATTTCCCATCCCGATGCTGGAAAAACCACGTTAACAGAAAAACTTCTGTTATTTGGTGGTGCTATTCAAGAGGCCGGTGCCGTAAAAAGTAATAAGGTTAAAAAGTCTGCGACATCCGATTTTATGGAGATTGAAAAGCAACGTGGAATATCGGTTGCGACCTCTGTGATGGGATTCTATTACAAAGACAAGAAGATCAATATCTTGGACACACCTGGTCACCAAGATTTTGCTGAAGATACTTACCGTACACTAACCGCTTGTGATAGTGTTATCGTGGTAATTGATGTTGCGAAAGGCGTTGAGCCTCAGACAGAAAAACTAGTACAGGTTTGTCGCATGCGTGCAACACCGATCATAGTGTTCATTAATAAATTGGATCGCGAAGGAAAAGACGGTTTCGATCTTATTGATGAAGTTGAACAGAAACTCGGTTTGACGCTATGTCCCCTATCCTGGCCCATTGGTATGGGACAGCGTTTTCAAGGGGTATATAATATGTGGGAAAAGAATCTCAATCTTTACAGTGCCGACAACAAACAGAAAATTAGTGAGGGAACCTCTTTCGAGGATATTAGTTCACGTGAACTGGACGAATATGTAGGTGATGAGGCCGCTACAGAACTTAGAAATGACCTTGAACTATTAGAAGCTGTGTACCCGCAATTTGACCGTTCCGAGTATCTGAGAGGAGCTCTATGTCCCGTTTTTTTTGGTTCTGCGTTAAATAATTTCGGTGTACGCGAATTGCTTGATTGCTTTCAAGAAATAGCACCTGAGCCTCAGCCTAAGGAGGCCGAGCAAAGACTTGTCCGACCAAATGAGAGTGAATTCTCTGGATTCGTGTTTAAAATTCACGCAAACATCGATCCAAACCATAGAAACAGAATCGCCTTTCTCAAAGTAGTCAGCGGTAAGTTTGAACGCAATAAAAACTATGTTCATACTAGAAGTGGTAGGTCATTTAGAGTTAGTGCTCCGACTGCCTTTATGGCTTCTAAAAAGAGTACTATTGACGAAGCATTTCCTGGAGATATTATAGGTATACCGGATAACGGTACATTCAGAATTGGAGACACCCTAACTTCAAAAGAACAGTTGCACTATAAAGGCATTCCATCGTTCTCACCAGAGCACTTCAGATTCATCAACAATGCTGATCCATTAAAAGCCAAGCAGTTGAACAAAGGAATTGACCAGTTAATGGATGAAGGTGTAGCACAGTTGTTTACCCTTAAACAAAACAATAGGAAGATTATTGGTACAGTGGGCGCATTGCAGTATGAAGTGATTCAATACCGTCTCGAACATGAGTATAATGCCAAGTGCTCATATGAGAATTTTCCAGCATTTAAAGCTTGTTGGATTGAAAGCAATGACGAGGATCAGCTTAAAGAGTTTTCTACTTTGAAACAACGCTACCTAGCAGAAGACAAGTACGGCCGACTCGTATTCTTAGCCGATTCTCAGTTTTCTTTGCAAATGGCCCAAGACAAGTTTGATAAGATTACGTTCCATATGAAGAGCGAATTCTAATGAGTCACATTATAAACTACAGACTTAATCAGTTCTCTTGGGCAATAGCTGCGTTATTGCTTCTTCCGCTATTGTTTACAAAAGGTATGTTCTTTGACGGGCTGACCTATGCTTCAATTGCTCGAAATATAAATGAGGGAGTTGGCACGTTATGGGTTCCATCGTACACGCCAACTATTCATCCAGAATTTTACGAGCACCCACCCTTCTCATTTGGACTACACAGTATTTTCTATCGTTTATTCGGGGATGAGCCCTGGGTTGACCGTATCTACCCATATACCATGTACGGTCTTAGTGTGTTGATGCTTCGAAGAATATGGGTTTTGTTTGTACCTGCGGGTCACAGGGCTTGGATTCCTCAGCTCCTGTGGACGCTAACACCAACGGTAATATGGGTACATCAAAACAACATGTTAGAAGCACCTCTTTCTGCCGCAGTGCTATGTGTAGTTTGGCTTCTTTTTGAGGGAACAATGAAAAAGAATTACTTCTGGAGTGTACTTGCGGGGGTTGTCTTCTTCTTCAGTTTAGGCATTAAGGGTCCAGTGAGTTTATTCCCTTTGATGACCTTACCTATCATGGCCACATTGTATGCTGAGCGAAGAAAAGCTGCGTTGGTTTCGATGTCTGTCATGATAGTCGTATTTAGCACTCTATTCTCATACTTTTATTTGTACCAACCGGCCTTTGAAAGTTTCTTTTCTGCGTATCTCGACCGACAACTTTTACCAACTCTTTCTGGAAACCGAGAACAAGCGGGTGGAGCTCTAGAAAGTATTCTAGAAGTTTTAAAGCAGTTGATCCTTCCTATTCTCGTCACTATTGTATTTAGGTGGAGAAAAAAAGAAGCTTATACTTTGCAACGTGGAAGTGTATTCTTCTTCCTACTCGCCTTATGCGGTACACTTCCTTTTCTATTTATGGACCGCCAACATCATTACTATTTTATGCCATCCATGGCTTTCTGGATGATGGGGTTTGCTATTCATCTTGCACAACATGAGTATCCATGGTCGATTCAGCGGAAAAAATGGGTGAAAGTAATTTCACTTTCGAACTTGTGTAGTTGGGTTGTAGCCATTGGCCTAAGTATCTATTTCTCAAAGAGTCCTTCTAGAGATAAACACGTTATTCATGCACTGGAGTCAATCGACGAGTTATATAAACCTAGCACTATAAAAGTAGATGCCTTGGCTGAAAACTGGCGTTTGGCAGCGATTGTAGAGAGATATACAGATTACCATTTCACGGAAAGCGATGCGGCATTCTATATTTCAAATATTCCAGGAGAAATTGCTGGATATGAATTTGTAGAAAACTATGCTCAAACAGATATCTATCTATATAAAAAGAGCCGTTAACCTAAACGGCTAACGGCTCTCTGTATTATAAGTTGGTACAGGACTACTCCTCTCCTTCCATGAATTGTTGCATTACCATGTTACTTACGCCCATATTGCTGAATCCTCCATCGTTGTAGAGGTTTTGCATGGTTACACGTCGTGTTAGATCAGAGAACATGGTTACAATATAATTGGCACAGTCTTCTGCTGTTGCATTTCCCAATGGTGACATCTTCTCTGCATAAGCGATAAAGCCATCAAACCCTTTAACACCAGATCCTGCAGTGGTAGGTGTAGGGCTCTGAGAAATGGTATTTACGCGGACGTTGTTTTTAACACCCCAGTGATAACCAAAACTGCGTGCGATACTCTCGAGGTAGCTCTTGTTATCAGCCATGTCGTTGTAATCCGGGAATGTACGTTGGGCGGCCATGTAAGTTAGCCCGAGAATAGACCCCCACTCGTTCATAGCATCCTTGTTCCAAGCACATTGCATCACCTTGTGAAAACTTACCGCACTTACATCCCAACCTTTCTGGAGCCAGTCGTAATTAAGCTCCGTATAGTGTTTTCCTTTACGGACATTAACGCTCATTCCTATAGAATGAAGGATGAAATCGATTTTACCCCCAAAGTGTTCCATAGCACCGTCAATTAGTGTGTTAAGATCATCGAGGCTCGTTGCGTCGGCTGGAATGATGGGAGCATCAATTGCTTCCGAAAGATTATTGAGCTCACCCATGCGCATTGCGATAGGAGCATTCGTCAATACCACTTTACCGCCTTGTGCATGTATTGCTTCTGCGGCTTTCCAAGCAATTGAATCAGAATTAAGTGCGCCAAATACGATACCGCATTTGCCTTTTAGTAATTCGTTTGACATACGTTTTGTGTTTTTCGTAATTCAAAAATAGCACTTACCGTGCGTTGAGCAATGTTTTCGCTTGATTCTTAGCGGCCTGAGAAATATTCTCACCACTTAGCATTCTTGCTATTTCTTGCTCTCTTTCTTTCAATGTTAAAGGAACAACATTAGAGGTAGTAGAATTGACCTGTTGAGATTTTGATACCAACAAGTGTACATCGCCCTTGGCTGCTACCTGAGGAAGATGGGTAATCGTTATAATTTGTTGATTTACAGACATTTCTTTCATCAGCACACCTATCTTCTCAGCCGTTGAGCCACTAATACCAGAATCTATCTCATCGAAAAGTTGTGTGCTCAATCCAGAATCACGTCCTAAAACGGCTTTTAAAGCCAACTTCACTCTGCTCTGCTCACCTCCTGAGGCTACCTTGCTTAACGGTTGCATATTCGAACCAGGATTTGCAGCAAACAAAAGTTCTGGCAGATACTTACCATATTTTCCAAAGGACGTTTGATTCCAGCTTAATTCTAGCCTAGCCTTCGGCAGGTCAACCCTCACGAGATATTCACTTAGGGTTCTTTCTATCTGTTCTGAAGCCGACTTTCTTAATAAATGTAAATCGTTTCCAAGAGCATCAAGATCCACTAATAAACGTTCACGCAGCTCGTTTAATCGAGCAAGTTCTTCGTCCTTATTCTCCAATAATGATATGCGCTCTCTTATTGTTTCACGCTTTGTCTCAAGTTCTTCAACTGTTAATACTCTATGTTTTTTGACAAGAGCATCAATAGTTGATTTTTCTTGTAATAAAGCATTGTATTCGCTTTCGGAGATGGTCTCATTTAAACCCTTAGAAATAGCCCGCTCTACTCCTCTTATTTCAGCGATGATATTCCGTACTTGTTCAAGTTGATCTTGAAGTGTTTGGTCGTCAGAAGCTTGCATTAAAGCAGATTCCAGTGAATATAGCTGATCGAGCAATCCATCTTCACTGTTGAGAATACCGCTCGCCTTTTCGTACGAGACTTGCTCATTCCGAATAGATTTAGCCCGAAGAATACTTTCTTCAAGTGAAATATATTGATCTTGTGTAACCGGGGATTTATTCAACTCTTCAAACACGAATTTCAAGTAGTCGAGGTCTTCGGATGGGCCAATACTTTCTAATTCCTTGATGGCAAGGATAGCTCTTCTGTATTCAATGTATTTCTCCTCGTATTCTCTTTTTTCATCGCGAAATTCTATGAAGCTATCAATCAATGAAAGTTGCTCTAGCGGCCTGTGTATTAGACCTTCATCTTTCTGTGAGTTTATGTCCACCAAATGGCCAGTGATGTTCTGAAGAGCCGATGCTTTAGTGGGCGTGTCATTTACAAAACATCTCGTTTTACCACTTGGTAGTATCTCCCTTCGAAAAGTGCTGATCGGCTCGAAATCTAGTTGAAGTGCTTCGAATGCATCTTTAAGATGTTCTTCTATATCAATGGTAATCTCTACAACCGCTTTTTTGGTAATGTCCTTGAGGATTCCTTTCGAAGAGATTCTCTTCCCTAAGCCTGCATTGAGTGCACCAAGTAGTATACTTTTTCCAGCGCCTGTTTCGCCGGTAAGCACGGTTAAACCGCGAGTAAAATCAAGATGCAACTCGGCAATTAAAATGAAGTTCTTTATGTAGATGGTCCTCAACAACTTATCTGCCAAATTTAGAGTAGGAACTTGCGTGCGTTCTATCGATAGATTCCAGCATAGCTTGTAGCCCCTTAATGTCGACGCCTAGCGACTCAGCTTCCGAATAGAGACTAATTATCTCAGGATTCTTAGCGTCGAAAAAGAGATTCATTAAGTAGCTGTTCGGACGCTTTTGGTTCGGTTCCTCAAGCTTACGAAGCGCTGTTGTTATTGTCGTCAATGCCTGTTTATGATTACTGCTCATGTGCATCAAATCTAAGCCTTGTCTGTGGTATAGATATAAGCACTCCTTTACAGGTTCAAACGCTGGTGAATTCAAGGCATCAGATATCCAAAATCTATTTTTATTTCCGTCAAAACTTTTCCAACCACTTGCTCCACCACTACTCTGCGCTGTGGTGACGATGCTTTGAGCTATAGCGAATTCGGCATCTCCACCGTTCGATTTAAAGGTCGATCGATCCATACCAATGATGGTATAGGAATAAAATGCCAGTATACTACTCAGGTTTGTGGTGAATGTATTTTGTTGGAATTCAATCGGTTCATTTTCACGATAACTAAAGACTACATCTTTATCCAACACATTCAACACTGGACTATTGTATTGTGAACCATATATTGGGCGAGAATATTGCACTTGCAAATTCCCGTCAAAACGAGCTCCATTCATAGCTTCAATGGTTAAAATGAAACTACAGGCTATCCTTTCCTCGTCAGCATACTTGTGTTCTGTGAAAGTATACCCGTTTAAAAAACTCTGTACGGTATTTTCCAAGGCAACAAATACATCCTTATTCGTTGTCTGTATTTCAGGGCTTAGAACCTTTACAGTAGCCCGAAGTTCTTGGGCCTGCGCAGTAGTTAGGGTAACTAAAGCAACAAAAAGAAGAATCTTACGCATCGGACAATTTAAATTCACTCATGAATAACTCAAGTAACGATTTTCCCAGCGCAATCTTGCTAGTTAATGGAAAAGAAAAAGTTTTACCGGTGTCTGTGTATACTGACACTTCATTGGTATCTGTTTCAAAGCCTACACCCTCTTTGCCTAAAGTATTCAGAACTATCGCACTAGCATTCTTCTTACTGAGCTTTTGCTTGGCGTAAGCCTCCCCATCTCGAGTTTCAAGTGCGAAACCTACCAAATGATTTCCGTTACTTTTCATCGAACCGAGCGTGCTTAGAATATCTGGAGTTTTTTCTAAGGAAATGGTCATTGATTTGCCCTCATCAGACTTCTTAATCTTGTGTTCTGCTTGAGAAACAGGTCTATAATCGCTTACTGCGGCACAACACACCGTCAAGGTGCTATCAGGAAAGTTAGACACCATAGAACGGAGCATATCATCAGCACTAATAACACGAGTAACTTTAATGCCTTTTAGATCAAGTGATGCTTGAGTAGGACCTAAAACTAAGTGAACATTAGCACCTAAGTCTCTCGCTGCGGCGGCCATAGCCGACCCCATTTTACCTGAACTATTATTTCCTAAGAATCGAACAGGATCTAGATGTTCGTGCGTAGGCCCTGCGTTAATGAGAACCTTTTTACCAAATAACGGAAGCGTAGACCGAAGGTATTGCTCTAGATGATCAGCAATGGCCTCAGGTTCTGCCATTCTTCCTTTTCCCACTAATCCCGAAGCCAATTCGCCGTAATCAGAGTCAATAATCCCAACCCCTCTCTGCTCCAGGGTCTTTAGGTTATCCAAAGTTGCCCCATTTGCATACATGTCAAGATCCATGGCTGGCGCGGCAAAAACAGGACATTTAGCACTCAAATAAACCGCTGTCAATAGATTGTCACAAGCGCCTGTTGCCATTTTAGACAGGGTGTTTGATGAGGCTGGAGCAATAACCATTAGATCGGCCCATAGGCCCATTTCAACATGATTGTTCCAAACACCATAGGCCTTCTGCTCTTCTTCGATAAACGCACTATAAACTGAACGTGTACTCAGAGTAGAAAGCGTCAAAGGGGTGACGAAATCCTTCGCTGCATCAGTAATGACAACCTGGACTTCGGCACCCCTTTTAATGAGTTCTCTAACTAAATGTGCGCTTTTGTATGCTGCAATACTACCTGAAACGCCAAGCAGCACCTTGCGATTGTACAAAAGACTCATTGGATTAGATTATTTCTCTTCTCCTTCTCTTCTGAAGTAGATATTATTGTCTAACCACTCTTGCATTGCAAGTGCAGTCGGCTTAGGCAGGCTCTCGTAAAAACGGCTTACTTCTATCTGCTCTTTGTTTTCAAAGATTTCTTCGAGAGATTCAGTCGATGATGCGAACTCTTGAAGTTTAGCATGTAATTCTTCACGAGTATCATCATTAATCTGCTCAGCACGCTTTGCAATAATTGTTAACGCTTCATAGATGTTCTCTGTAGGTGCGTCAATCTTGTTTGTATTGTGCGTTCTTGTGGTTTTATCCGCAGGCATTTTCTTGTAGTCCATGTGCTTTGGGATGATTTTATTTAGTCAATTTACGTAATTCTGGGAGGTATTCACTTTCTGGGTAAATCTCCTCAAGGTCATTCAATGCAGTATTAGCCTCAATAAAGCGCTCTTCTTGAAGCTCGGCAACACTGTTTTCGGCCAACTTAAAAGCTGCCTTTGCTTTAAGGTACATAGCTTCTTCACGATACGGTGTATCTGGGTATTCACTCAAAGTAGTCGTGAATGCAGTCATTGCAGCCTTGTATTTTCTCGTCTTGTAATACTGTTTCGCGATTTCGTAGCTCTTCAGTTCTAGGCGACCGCGAAGGTCTTCCATATACTCGTTACACAAATCAATCTTATCCGATCCAGGATGGGTATTGATATACAGTTGCAATTCATTGATCGCTTTAAAGGTATATGCCTGGTCTAGGCTGTGTGTTGGTGCTTCTAAATAGTAGCAGTAAGCAGTAAGGTATGCGGCTTCATCCGCTTGCTCATTCTGCGGAAAGGTTTTGTAGAAATTCTTAAAGTGATAGCCCGCTAAGATGTAATCTTTCTGCAGGTAGAGTGTGTTAGCGTAATAGAAATATACCTCTTGAGCCTTTTCAGTACCGCGATACAGCGTAATTAATTCATCAAATATTGGATACGCTTTGTTGTACTCACCCGCCTCGTAATATTCTACGGCTTTTCCGAATTTAAAATCCAAATCCTTGCTTTTAAGCACTTCTTGGTATTCACCACATGAAGTTGCCAAAAAGGCAAGGAACATATATGTAAGGAATTTCTTTCTCATCATTGACGGGCAAAGGTAAGGTATTTACCAAACTTGTAAAGAGGAAATATCATCATAATCCCTGCCCTTTTCGACATTGCCAATCAGACGTTCAACCAACACATCTGCATAATCAGGAAAATCCAATTTCGTCCGATGCGGACTGTTTAAAAATTCTTGCCAAACTACCTTTCCATTCACGTCCAAAGAATCAAATACTTGAACACCAATCAGAGACGCTGCCACGGCGTTTGAGGATTGTTCGTATTGTCCCTTAATGGGGCTAATCAGTAGCTTTTTACCGCAGTATAAGGCCTCAGAAGGCGCTTCGAATCCAGCGCCACATATGAGGCCGGTACAAGTTCTAAAACTCTCGAGAAAGTCTTCAATCCCCACTGGTTTAACGGTTGTATTGTCCGTTGAATAAACCTTCCCTACTCGAGAAAAGACTTCAAAACATTCGTTTGGAAACTGGGCAGTAAAGGCAGAAATTTCGTCTGCAGAATAGGAAGGCAAGTAAATGGTATAATGTCCCCTATCCTCTAATTCCAGTTCCCGTATTTCCTTCCTGATAATGGGAGGCAGTATGAATGTATCATAGTTTTCAAAGTGAAACCCAATAGCGTATTTCGATGGGGACATGTTCGATATTACCCATTCCCAGTGCCAAACGCGCTTTAGGGGACGAGGGGTATTCTTAGTCCAAAAGGCAGCCTGATGACTGATTTGTAACGACGGAACTCTTCGCAATAAACAAGCATAAGAAGCAACGGCCTCAAAGTCTATGAATACTGCATCATATTCTTTGACTGGAAGGGAAATAACATCCCTTATGAATCGAAGCGGCTTATTCTTTAAAATACTTCGCCAGTAACTTACAGCCCCTTTGGAATCATAGACCATCGTAAGTCCGTAGCAGCGATATTTTATGTTGAAACCTAAATTCAGATCGCTCTGAGTTCCTGAAACAAGTACATCTACTTGTGCGTGAGTATGCAACCGAGGGACTAAATCTCTCGCCCGGGCCACATGGCCATTACCAGTTCCTTGAAATGCGTAAAGTATCTTCAAATTAGCTATTCAGAAATTCCTCAGTAAGTTTCGAAATTAGCTCTTTCGGCGATAAATGAGTGCGTTCCTCGTCATCTTGTTCCGGAACCCCATTCTTTGGAGTAGAAAGAAAATCATGCTGATGTAAGCGCCATATACCTCCGTGGTACTCTAAGGCAGTGCAATTTTCTACCCAATCACCTGAATTCATGTATTTTACGGAACCTTTGTTCGTTTTAACTTCTCTCATAATTGGCTGATGGATATGACCGCACACAACGTAATCGTATTCCTTTTCTATCGCCAATTCGCTAGCTACTCTCTCGAAATCTCCGATGAACTTAACAGCTCCTTTAACACTGTTTTTGATTCGTTTAGATAGGCTATACTTTTCACGACCTAACTTTTCTAAAATCTTGTTGAGCCAGCGATTCATTAAAATAAGAAGATCATATCCCCATCCCCCCATCTTTGCTATAAACTTGGCTTGATGTATGCTGTGATCGAAGATATCACCGTGGAAGAACCAGACTCTTTTTCCCTCTAGCTTCAAAAGGAGATGATTTCTAAGATGAATATTACCTAGTTTCCAATCTGTAAATCTTCGCAGAGCTTCATCATGATTACCCGTGATATAATGAATCTTCGTTCCCTTACTTGCCATCTTTAAAAGTCGACGGATTACTTTTAAATGTTCCTTAGGAAAATATGATTTTCTGAAATTCCATATGTCAATGATATCCCCATTAAGAACGAGTACTTTTGGTTCAATAGAATGGAGATATGAATTGAGTTCTTTAGCATGGCATCCGTAGGTTCCTAAATGAATGTCACTTAATACGCAAACATCTAACTTTCTTCTAATTCTCATCTTCGACGCTTTTGAAGCGTAAAATGAAAAAGGCTAACAAGTAGTTCATTAACTACTCGTTAGCCTTGTGTTATAATTTCTTAGAGTTAGTGTTTATAACAAGTTAAGGCTGTTCAATTCTGATGTTAACTCCTTTATTAATCTATCTGTCGCAGAAACCAATGGTAATCTGACATGATCATTACAAATACCTCGTAATTCTAATACTGCTTTAATACCGGCAGGGTTACCTTCCGCAAAAAGAAGATTCGTTAGATGAAATAGTGATAGATGTGCCTCTTTTGATACAGACCAATTTCCTTGATCTGCTTCATCGTATACCTTACAAAAGATTTCTGGCACCCCTTGACCGCTTACGGAGATTACTCCGTCACAACCTAAACCTAACATGGCAAATGTCAAATTATCGTCACCAGAAATGATTTTAAATCCATCGGGGCGTCCTAAGACAAGTTCGGTGATTTGGTCCAAATTGCCACTCGCTTCTTTAATTGCCACAATATTTTCAAATTCTGCAGCTAAACGCAGCGTGGTTGTTGCACTGATATTCGAGCTTGTTCTTCCAGGGACATTATAAAGGATAATTGGTAAACTAGAAGCTTTGCTCAATGCCTTGTAATGCTGGTAAATGCCTTCTTGAGTCGGCTTATTGTAGTATGGGCTGGCACTTAGCAATGCGCTCACACCTTCAACATTGAATGCTGACATTTCTTGCGCAACGGCCATTGTGTTATTTCCGCCAATACCAAAAATCACAGGTAAACGATTGGCATTCTTTTCTAGAACGAAATCTAATACCGCATATCGCTCTTCTTTACTTAGTGTTGGGTTTTCAGCAGTGGTTCCATTGACCACGAAATAATCTACTCCGCCATTTATACAGTGTTCAAGCAGTCTTTCTAGGCCGTTAAAATCAATAGAGCCATCGTTATGAAAGGGTGTTATCAAAGCGACCCCTACTCCTTTCGGTACTCCTCTATTCATGGTTGATTATTTTAAAGTAACTCACCAATGTCTCTAGTTTATCTTCCAAACTGTGGTTTCCAGGCACGGTGAAATCTGTGTCTTCATAAATTCCTTGCAAATCTACGCGAAGAGCATACTTCCTAGCATACCAATACCAACCTAAAACATCATCATTGCACAAATTCAATATAAAATGTTTGTTTTCAGTCATCATCGGTAAGGCAATGGCAGGTTCGCCGCGTAAATTGATATCGTTAAGGTACAACACACTGCTATTCACAGCTTGTTCCTTACTTCGTTTTTCTTTAATCCAGCGTACTCCTTGAGCTCTTCTAAAATAACGCTTGACTGTGTCCAATTCTTCTTCGGTGCGATGAATGACAGTAACAGAAGCATTCGAATCTAGGGCAACATTGGTGCTTGGTTGAGCAGCCTTAATTAGTTGTTTGCGGTAATGGTTTTTTAGGAATTTCATAGGCCTAGTAACTCAATAAAATCGCGCTCACTTAGAATCGGCACCCCTAAAGACTCTGCTTTCTTCAATTTCGATGGCCCCATGCCTTCACCTGCAACCACATAAGTTGTTTTACCACTAATGGAACCCACATTTTGACCGCCATATGTCTCAATGGTGTCCTTTAATTCATTGCGGGAAAACCGCTCGAACACCCCGGAAACTACAATCTTCGCCCCAGTAATAGGACTCTCAGTAATGCTTACCTCGGTTTGAATCAATTCCAATTGTACTCCAGCTTCTACAAGAGCATCAAGGACCATCGCATTCTTCTCAGATCTGAAATAACTATGAACTTCACGTGCAATGACCTCTCCCATAGAGTCTACAGCAGTAATTTCTTCTATCGAGGCCTCTGCTAAGGCAAACATAGAACCGAAGTGTTTCGCTAGCTTTTTTGCCACTGTAGCTCCAACATGTCTAATTCCTAATCCGAAAAGTACACGTTCAAAAGGCACTTCCTTGCTTAGTGCTATCCCTTGCAGTATGTTCTGCACACTCTTTTCCTTGAAGCCTTCAAGTTCAATGAGCAGATCGTAGGTTAAGGAATACAAATCTCCAGGGTGTCTTATGAGACCTTTCTCTACAAAGAGTTGAACGGTTTCACTACCCATACCCGCGATATCCATGGCCTTTCTACTAATGTAATGTTCGATTCTACCACTAACCTGTGGCGGACAACTTTCAGTATTCGGACAGTAATGCTGTGCTTCCCCATCTTTTCGAACTAAGGAAGTTGAACATTCAGGACATTCTTCGATGAAAATGACTTCCACAGCATCCGCATCTCTTTTATCTAGGTCGACACCTACAACTTTCGGGATGATCTCCCCTCCTTTTTCTACAAAAACGCTATCCCCGAGATAAAGATTTAAGAGTTCAATCTGATCGCTATTGTGCAAAGAAGCTCGTTTTACAGTTGTGCCGCCGAGCCAAACCGGTTCTAGGTTTGCCACAGGTGTAATCGCGCCAGTTCTGCCGACCTGATAAGTCACCTCGTTTAAGACCGTGCTCACTCGTTCGGCCTTGAATTTATATGCAGTTGCCCATCGTGGAGATTTAGCAGTGAAACCAAGTTCTTGTTGAGCTGAGTAACTATCTACCTTGATAACGATACCGTCAATATCGAACGGCAAGCCTTTTCTCGCAGTATCCCAGTGGCCAATAAAATCCATGATTTGATCGATACTTTCGCATTCTTCAATGAATCGATTCTTTTCCAAAGGAACTTTGAAGCCCATATCACCAGCTGCTTGGATAGCACCTGTATGAGAAGGACTTACTACTCCTTCTGGTAAAACGTAATATAGATAAGCATCCAGCCCTCTTGAGGCTACCTCACTGCTATCCTGCAATTTGAGCGTGCCAGAGGCACAATTTCGAGGGTTGGCAAACGTTGTCAAACCTGCAGCGGTTCTTTTATCATTGAGGCTATTGAACGCAGCATGCGGCATTACGATTTCACCACGTATCTCAAAATCTTCCGGGAATTCACCGGTCAATTTTAACGGGATGCTTCGAATGGTTCTTACGTTGGCGGTAATATCGTCACCTTGGGTACCGTCTCCTCGAGTGACCGCTTGAACCAGAACGCCATTTTCGTAACGTATACCGATAGCTACACCGTCGTATTTTAATTCACATACAAAGCTGGCATCTGGTGCACTTTTCTGAACTCTAGTGATCCATTCTTGGATCTCTTCAAGAGAATAGGAATTACTCAAAGACAACATGGAATAGCGGTGCTGTACAGTATTAAAGCTTTTGGTAATGCCTCCACCTACTCGAACACTTGGACTATTAGGGTCAGTATATTCTGGATTGGCAGCCTCAAGGGTTTCCAATTCCTTTAAGAGCATATCGAACTCATAATCAGAAATCACTGGAGCATCGTCGATGTAGTACTTGCGGTTGTGCTCATGCAGCTGGTTTCGTAGAGCTTCTATCTTTTCGTTAATCCCCATATTGCGCAAAAATCATTCTGTCTTTCCTTTGCAAATCTTGCAATAAGTTAACCTCTTTAAACCCAAAAGAGGCACATAGTTCAATCATTTCTTCACCAAAATCCTCATGGATCTCAAAGGCCACATAAAGCGGGCTATCCTTTTTCTCTGCTGTGGCCAATTCAAGCAATCTTCGGTAGAACAGCAGCGCATCTTCATTGGGCACAAAAAGTGCTCTATCTGGCTCATATTCAACTACGTTTCTATCCATTGCTTGCGCTTCACTCACCGGGATATAAGGCGGATTTGAAACGAGAAGATCAAACTCCGGCAATGCTTCTTCAAGTACGTCTGTGAGTCTAAAATCAACATTAGCCCCAAACTTTGTTGCATTTGCCTTGGCCGCATCAATGGTCTGTTGGTGAATATCTACACCTGTAATACTCCAATTAGGCCTTGCCAATTGCAATGAAATAGCAATGCAGCCGCTGCCGGTACCTACGTCAATGACTTTTAACTCGTCATTTGAAAATCTTTCAAGAATCCCCGCTACTAACTCTTCCGTCTCTGGTCGCGGTATTAAAGTATGCTCATTAACGACAAATGCTCGATCGAAGAAAAATGCTTCACCAAGCACCAATTGCACTGGAGTGCTCGCCTTTAGCTGCGCTAAATCGGCCTCGAATGTAGGAAACGCGACTTCCTCTTCCCTCCTTATTATCAGATCAATAGGAGACATATCCAATCTTGACCCAAACCAAAGTTTAATAATAGCCGAAGCTTCTCTATCTCCGTAAATGGAAACAAGGAATTTATTCGCCTTTTGCTGATAAACAGAGAGTGTGAACATTTGGCTTGAAATTACATCACAGCCTCCTACCTTTGAGCTATGAACCACAGTAAGTTTCTCACACGTTGCCTACAACTCGCTAATTATGGCAGAGGCACTACGTCGCCCAACCCCATGGTAGGTGCAGTCGTGGTTCACAATGGTGTGATAATAGGAGAAGGTTACCATAGAAAGGCCGGAGAACCTCATGCGGAGGTCATGGCCATCAGAAGTGTTGAAAATCTTGATTTACTGAAGCAGAGCATTCTATATTGCTCTTTAGAGCCTTGCGCCCATTACGGCAAGACACCTCCTTGCTGTGAGCTCATCTCTTCGCATGGTATTCCTCATGTGGTCATTGGTACTGGAGATCCACACAGTAAGGTTGACGGAAAGGGTGTGGCTCATCTTAGAAATCATGGGATCAAAGTAGATTTTGCGCCTTCACCGGAAGTATACAGGCAGTTAAACGATGTCTTTTGGACCAATATGACCAAGAATAGGCCTCATTTTACGCTGAAATGGGCTGAGAATGCTTCCGGCCATATTGACGGGAACAGAACAGCTGAGGAAAACGCATTAAGCATAAGCGGTCCCTTAGCTGCACTGCGTACACATCAACTACGTGCATCCGTAGATGGAATTCTTATTAGTTCTAAAACCGCTTCTCTTGATTCTCCTGGCCTCACGACTAGAAATTGGTCTGGTCATAGTCCTACCCCAATCATTTTGCTTAGTCAAGACTTTCCCTTACAAAGAGAGTGGCTAGCTAGCTTAGAAGTTCCGCCTATGATCATCGGTAATAAATTACCAAAAGGGTATTCCGGAATCAATTGTAACCCTAGGAATCTAGATCAATGGGTACCCAAGCTGCTAGATTTTGGTCTGAATCACATTTTGGTTGAAGGTGGCGCAAGAATATTACAGTCCTTTATCGATTCTGCTCTTGCCGATAGCATTCATAGGTACGTTTCAAAGGATATACTTGAAGATGGAGTTAATGCTCCTAAATCAACCACACTCACTAGAAGTGCAATACTAGGTAACGACCGTTATGAGCGCAGTTGATTTCTTCTTTACAATCGAAGAGCCCGCTTTAGGTGAATTAAAGGATAAAGGCAGCAAATTCAGAGCCTATCTCTTTCCGGTGAAAAGTGAGGAGAGCTTTAAAAGTCAGCTCAATTTCATCAAGGAACAAGAACCTAATGCGCGTCATCACTGCTGGGCGTTTATTTTAGGCGAAGAGGCCGACTTTCATAAATCTAACGACGACGGAGAACCAAGAAACACCGCTGGAGCACCTATACTACGAACTCTGGTTAGCTCAGGCTTGACGAATTTAGCCTGTGTGGTGGTTCGTTATTTTGGGGGCACGAAGCTCGGCGTGCCAGGTCTGATAGCAGCCTACGGTGGCAGTGCTGAATTGGCCGTTGAAAATTCTCGAAAGGTCAAAGAGGTAATTTCGCAACGTCTTACTTTGAGCACAACCTATGAGCACATGGCCTTGGTGGAGAGAATGATCAAAACCTATGGCGCAGATGTTGTAGCTAGAGAACAACGAGAAACAGTAACTTATACCCTAACAATTCGTCGGTCATTGTTCGGCGAGGCAACGGATTATGTCAAGAAGAATCATCACATTACTATTCACGCTGATAAGTAGCCTGACCTTTGGCCAAAATATTGAGGGATTAGAGCACGAGTATTTTACTACCCGTATAAGCCCACATGCACAATACCAACGATATACTTATCGCTACCAGAATATCCAAATTCTAGAGCATCAGTACTTAGAAATTCGGTCACTTGATGGTCACATGATTAAAACGAAATCATCGCTAAGCCAAGAAGCACGCGCCGCACTTAACCCGTCTCTAGAAGGCCCATATCTCTTGTGGAGGTCTAACAACTGGTTGTCTGTCAGACCTGATACTACTAACAACGGGATTGAACATTATGTAGAATTCTATAATTCTGAAAATGAATTAATTGAAGAATTAGACTTAAACCTACATTTAAATGACACGACTGTGCAGGTTCGTGTATTCAACCCAGATCCATTGACCCCCAACAACTTAAGTTATGGCGGTATTTACACTGACATGAATGATGGCAACGCTGGGGTTCTAGATAGCCTAACTATACTCGACTCCGTTACAGTAGATGTTGTGAATGATACCGTTCGTTTGAAAAACTCTTACATCCATGTGATTGACTTTGATGCACCGTATATCAGTATTAGTACGGACCCCAACAATTGGGTTTCAGGAAGAGCCAACGATGAATTCGAGCAAGTGATGGTAACCTACCACATTACCAAACAAAACGAATACCTAAATGCATTGGACTATGGAAACATACTCAATTATGCCATTCATGTGGATCCTCAAGCATTAAATGGACAAGACAACTCAATGTTCAACTGGGGCACTAACCCTCCTCGCCTGTTCTTTGGAGAAGGCGGTGTAGATGATGCAGAAGATGCTGATGTGATTATTCACGAACTAGGCCATGCGATTAGTCATGGAGCCGCTCCAGCATCGACCAATGGTGATGAAAGGCGAACTTTTGATGAGGCATTGGGCGACTATTTCGCAGAGCGCTACGGCAGGATGAGTGGAGTTCAAAGTACGCGCATATTCGATTGGGACGGTAATAATACCTTTTGGAACGGACGAAGTGCGGTCTATGACGGGCAAAAAGATTACAACACTATCAGTTCATTTTGGAACATATATCAGCACACTGACATTATGGTTGGTGCAATGCTCGAGTTTAGTGCAGCTACCTCGGTGAATGACTCACTTGCGGATAAAATAGTTTTAGAAAGCTTGTATCAACTCATGTCCTTCCAAAGTTTGCGTGACATCGCGGAAAATATATTGTCTGCTGACTCCATAGTGAACAATGGAAACTATTCTCAAGCCATTTACACGGCCTTTGGAGCTCCAAAAAATATTTTAACCGGGATTTCTATTGGGGAGGAGATTAAAAGCGAGAAAACGCCTTATTTGAGTTATGAAGGTGCTTTCAAAGTAATTTTTCCAGCTAACCAAACGTATTCGTACCAGATATATAATTTAAACGGACAGCTGTTGTCTTCGGGAACAGCAACGAATGAATTACATCTAAAAGATATTCCAAGTGTTATTCATGTCAGCAGTACAACAGGAATTACGACCGTTCTGAAGAAGCCTTAAGTAAGAGTGCTTTAAAGTCTTCAGGACACTGTTTCGTTTTAAAGGTTTTAGTGTCGACAAATACTAATACTACTTTACCCGTAACCAAAGTTTTATCCTCTGAATTTTTGAGCACGTGGTAAAATGATATCTTTCTTGAAGGAACATCACGAATAGAAGTTTCTAGCACGAGTTCTTCATCGTATCTCGCGCCGGCTTTAAAGTCCATATCAAGATGGACCACTGGTAGCATTGTGCCAGACTTTTCCATCTCCGCGTAGCTCATGCCTAAATCGCGCAATAATTCGACACGACCAACTTCAAAATAGGTGGCATAATTTCCGTAGTAGACCACACCCATTTGATCGGTCTCAGAATATCGAGGACGAAACTGAAAAATTCCTGTCAAATTTATTTTTTCCATGAGGTAAATCTAAGATTTTTGAAAGTCGATATTTAAGATGGAATCTTCTGCAAGCCTCGAATTTTCAACACATTGAGCCGATTGTGGTATTTTATACTGAAAAAATTTGGCTGTTTTATTTAAATACTGATTATCAGTCAGTTACAAATCCCTTAAGAAAAACTTTTTATTAACACAACCCTAAAAAAATTTTGTTGAAAGAGAATTTATCAACAGATTTGTAATGCAAGCTAAAGAGGAAATTTTTTCTCTACGCAGCCCCCTTATTTTTAAGAGACACACGAACACGATCTCGAGACGTGAACAACCCCGAGAGAGGACCTTTTTTGAGCCATGAGTAAAACAGTTGGGACTATTTGGAATGAAGCTTTAGAATTCATCAAGGATAACGTAGATGACCAGTGCTATGACACTTGGTTTTCACCTATCAAACCGGTTAAAATTCAAGGCACTGTTCTAACAGTCCAAGTACCTTCCAAATTCTTCTATGAATACCTTGAGGAAAACTACATTTCCCTACTCAAAGCAGCCATAACTAAAGGACTAGGAGAAGGGGCCAAACTGGTCTACAGTATAGTCATGGAGAACTCTTATGACAACAGTACGCCACCTACAATGAAACTTCCTAGTTCAGGACGTAGAAAGCACAAGCCTCAGAGTGTCAATATGCCTGTGGCGATAACCAATGAAAAGAGTATTAAAAATCCTTTTGTAATCCCTGGATTGCAGAAGTTGAACATTGATAGTCAACTGAATCCAAACTACACCTTTGATAATTTCATTGAAGGTGATTGCAATAGACTTGCTAGATCTGCGGGCTTGGCGGTAGGTAAAAGCCCAGGTGGCACCTCCTTTAACCCTTTAATGCTCTATGGAGGTGTTGGCCTTGGTAAAACACACTTAGCACATTCTATTGGTGTAGAAATCAAAGACAACTACCCTGAAAAGACCGTATTGTATGTAAGTGCTGAGAAATTCACGCAACAATTCATTGATAGCATCCGCAATAACTCAAAAAATGACTTCGTACACTTCTATCAAATGATTGATGTGTTGATCATAGATGATGTGCAGAGTTTCTCAGGAAAAGAGAAGACTCAAGATGTATTCTTTGAAATCTTTAACCACCTGCATCAAAACGGGAAGCAAATTATCCTCACATCAGATAGAGCTCCTGTGGAACTTCAAGGAATGGAGCAACGCTTGTTAAGTCGCTTTAAGTGGGGCTTGAGCGCTGATTTACAAAAGCCTGGACTTGAGACGCGCGTAGCTATCTTAGGTAAGAAACTGTACAATGACGGTATTGAAGTAGAGCAAGATATTGTTGAGTTTATCGCCTACTCTATCAACTCCAATGTACGTGAACTCGAGGGTGCTCTTATTAGCATTCTAGCCCAAAGCTCTTTGAATAAAAAGCAAATCACCATGGAATTGGTAAAGTCGATGGTTGATAAGTTCGTAAAGAGCACGACTCGTGAAATTTCGATCGATTTTATCCAAAAAGTTGTTTGCGATTACTTCGATATGCCATTAGAGTTACTCAAATCGAAGACTCGTAAAAGAGAGATTGTTCAAGCCCGTCAATTGAGCATGTATTTTTCAAAACAATTGACTAAAAACAGCCTTGCTTCTATTGGTCAGCAATGTGGGAATAAAGACCACGCTACAGTACTGCACGCTTGCCGTACAGTGAATAATTTGAAGGAAACAGATAAGCGATTTAAGACTTACGTGGATGATCTACAAAAGAGATTAACACTCGCTTAATTTTATATTACGATTGCATAAAAGAGTCAGTATCTTCGGGTACTGACTTTTTTTTATGAATGTACTTATGGTATGCTTGGGAAACATTTGCCGTTCTCCCCTTGCACATGGAATTTTAGAATCAAAGGCACCTGAAGACTGGTATGTTGACAGTGCGGGTACATCGGGTTGGCACGATGGTGAGCGACCGGATACCCGATCTATCATGACGGCAAAAGGTCGCGGATTGAACATAGACCAGCAGCGGTCTAGACCATTTTTAGCCGAAGATTTCGATAGGTTCGATATAATTTTCGCGATGGACAGTTCCAACTACTCGAACATTGCTCGACTTGCACCAGATGAAGTATCAAAAGAAAAAGTGCGCTTAATTATGAATGAAGCTTATCCAGAGGAAAACAGGCAAGTACCTGATCCATATACAGGTGGACAGCGTGGTTTTGAAGATGTCTATGATATGCTTGAATTAGCCATTGATAAATTCTTAGAACAGCATTTATGAAAGGGACTATCTACCTTATTCCCAATAGTTTAGGAGAAGAAAATTTTACTGAAATACTTCCTCCGGATGTAGTGAAGATTATTGATTCACTTGAGTATTTCATTGTTGAAAATGAGAAAACAGCTAGAGCCTTTATCAAGCGTCTTCTTCCGGAGAAGGTACAGCGAGAAATCAACATGGAAATTCTTGACAAACACACTGATCCATTAGACTTACCTGGTTTTTTAAAACCTGTAGAAAGAGGTGAAAATGTTGGGATTATTTCAGAGGCTGGAGTCCCCTGTGTTGCAGATCCTGGAGCAGAGATAGTCAGTATTGCCCATCGTAAAGGACTTTCCGTCAAACCTTTAGTCGGTCCCTCCTCTATTCTACTTGCTCTTATGGGAAGTGGATTTAACGGACAACAATTCACCTTTCGAGGATACCTTCCTTTTGACCAAGGGATTCGAAGGCGTGTTTTTCAGGCGATGACAAAGGATTTAAAGGATGGTATTACTCAGATCTTTATGGAGACCCCATACCGTAACAATAAACTTGTGGAAGAGCTCTTAAAAGTCCTTCATCCCGAGACAAAGTTGTGTATAGCCTGCGATATCACGCTGCAAAATGAGTACATTGAAACTAAGACTATTGCCGATTGGGCAAGTAATTTGCCTGATTTACACAAACGACCAACCATTTTCCTCCTTGACTAAATGACTGATTGGAACCCAGAAGATAAAGCACTCATTGATAATGCGTTCAAAGATTTATTGAACAGCATTGAATACAAGACAGATAAGGACGATGTCGATCTGATTAAGCGTGCCTTTCGACTTGCCAATGATGCTCACAATGGAATACGGAGAAAAACGGGAGAACCGTACATCACTCATCCTATTGAAGTTGCACAGATAGTTGCCACAGAAATTGGTCTTGGCCCTACAAGTATTTCCACGGCGTTGATGCATGATGTTGTTGAAGACAGCGATTATACACTTGACGACATTGAAAGCATGTTTGGTAAAAATATTGCCAAACTCATCGATGGTTTGACAAAGATCAGTGGTGTTACTTCCGTAGACAATAACATGCAACTTGAAAATTACCGGAAAATGCTCCTTACTATCAGTGACGATATCCGAGTAATCCTTATCAAGATTGCGGACCGAATGCACAACATGCGCACAATGCATGGAATGCCCTCACACAAGCAACTTACCAAGGCTTCTGAAACCCTATTTATTTACGCCCCTCTTGCACATAGACTAGGTTTATACCGCATTAAGACAGAGCTAGAAGATCAAAGCCTAAAGTATACTGAGCCAGAAGTATATACTGAGATTCATGATCAGATGAAAGCTCTTGAAATAGCAGATTTCACCTACTTAAATAAATTTGTTGCAACTGTAGAGAAAGAACTTAATGAGGCAGGGTTATCTTTTAAAATAAAGAAGCGGACAAAGAGTATATATTCCATTCGTCGTAAGATGAAAAACCAAGGTGTTCGCTTTGATGAAGTCTATGACAAGTATGCAATCCGAATTATTTTGGACTCTTCACTAGAGCAAGAAAAAGCAGATTGTTGGAAAGCGTACTCACTAGTAACCGAAAACTATAGTCCAAATCCACTTCGCTTGAGGGATTGGATCTCATCTCCGAAAAGCAATGGTTACGAAAGTTTACATACTACCGTTATGGGTCCGGATGGTAGATGGGTTGAAGTGCAAATACGAACCGCGAGAATGGACGATGTTGCCGAAAATGGCTTTGCAGCGCATTGGAAGTACAAAGAAGATAGTTCTGGCTCTAACTCACTTGATACGTGGTTGATGAGAATTAAAGAATTCTTAGATGACCCTGATAACGATAACGAAGATTTTATTGAGAGCTTCCAGATGAATCTGTTCGCTTCCGAGATTTTCGTCTTTACCCCAAAAGGAGAAATGCGCACGCTGCCAAAAGGTGCTACCGCACTTGATTTTGCTTTTGATATTCATAGTGATGTTGGAGCGCGCTGCCTAGGTACTAAGGTCAATGGTAAATTGGTTCCACTTTCTACCCCACTTAAATCCGGTGATCAGATTGAAATCTTGACTTCCATGAAGCAAGAGCCAAAGGAAGATTGGCTGAGTTTTGTAAAAACAGGAAAAGCGAAACAGCGCATTAAAAGATCGCTGAAGAAGGAAAAACAAATAATATCTGGACAAGGCTACATGATGCTTGAGCGCAAATTGCGCGTTCTCAAGCTAAAGGCTACTTCAAGTAATATTCAGAAGCTAGTCAACTATTACGGTCTAAAGAATCCTGAAGAATTATATTACAAGGTAGGACTTGGGGTCATTGACAACAAGAAGCTTCGGCAGTATGCACGTGAGACATCGGGTTTTGTAAACTATTTCCGATCGAGAATCGTCAAGAGTTCTTACGCCAAGGCAAAGCTTGTAACCAAAGGTCAAAAGCCAAAAGATACTGGTGCAGAACATGTAGAACTTGTCTTTGGGAACGACGAACAGCAACTCGACTATTCGCTTGCCAAATGCTGCTCACCTTTGCCTGGTGAACGCGTATTTGGCTTTATTACGACCGCAGAAGGCATCAAAGTACATAGACATGATTGTCCCAATGCTGTAATGCTTCAAGGACGATTTGCGAACCGAGTCATGAAAGCACATTGGATCGCAACCGAGCGTGCAAGAGTTACAGTTAATATTGAAATAACCGGGGCGGACAGAATGGGTATCGTAAATGATGTCACTAAAATCGTTTCTGGAGACTTAAATATTAATATTAAAGCCATTTCTTTCTCGGTAGATGATGGGTTATTCACAGGTCAGTTAACCATAGAAGTCGCGGATAAAGTGGGTTTGACCGACACTATTAACAATATCAAGTCACTAGAGGGAATTAGCGCCGTAAATAGGGTGGGTAAATTCAATTAGTAGAAGTATTTTAGCGCTTTAGTTCTCACATGAGCCATTTAGACGCACAGGAACAAGTAAAAAAGGTGTTCAGCACTTTTCTGGAGGAAAACAAGCAACGTAAAACTCCCGAACGCTTTGCCATACTTAAAGAGGTCTACGAGAGTAACGATCACTTTGATGTTGAAACCCTGTATCTAAACATGAAATCCAAGAACTACCGTGTATCGCGAGCAACACTTTACAACACCATTGAACTACTGCTTACCTGTGGATTGATTCGAAAGCACCAGTTCGGTCAGAATCAAAGCTTCTACGAGAAATCTTATTTCAACAAGCAGCACGATCATGTCATTTTAGATTCAGGTGAAGTTTATGAGTTCTGCGATCCTAGAATTGAAAACATTAAAAAAACGATAGAGGAAGTCTTCAACGTAGATGTAAGCAGCCACAGCCTATATTTCTACGCAAAGAAGAAGGAATCCTAATTACTTAAGCCATGGCAGTAGATGTACTACTAGGTCTCCAATGGGGAGATGAAGGAAAAGGAAAGATTGTTGATGTACTTACGCGTAAGTATGATATTATCGCACGCTTTCAAGGGGGTCCGAACGCAGGACACACACTTGAATTTGAAGGCAAGAAACACGTACTACACACCATTCCTTCTGGAGTATTCCATGAAAAGGTTTGTAATGTGGTTGGTAATGGCGTCGTGATTGACCCAGTAATCTTTAAGGGCGAATTGGACAAACTGATTGCCCAAGAGCCTGATGTATTGTCTCGTTTAAAAATTTCACGAAAGGCACACCTTATCTTGCCATCACACCGCCTATTAGACGCGGCTAGTGAAGCTGCGAAAGGAAAGAAAAAAATAGGTTCAACGCTGAAAGGAATTGGACCGACATACATGGATAAAACCGGTAGAAATGGCCTTCGCGTTGGTGATATTCAATTGGACAACTTTCAAGAACTTTACAACAATCTCGTTACCAAGCACAAGCAATTGCTAAGTGGATATCCAGATTTTACTTACGATTTAAGTGAACTCGAGCCGACTTGGTTTGAAGCTATTGAGTACCTAAGAACACTTGATATCATTGATAGCGAACCGTATGTACACCAAGCAATCAAAGATGGGAGAACTATTTTGGCCGAGGGTGCTCAGGGCACCTTGCTTGATATCGATTTCGGAACTTACCCGTTCGTAACCTCTTCGAATACAACTTGTGCTGGCGCTTGTACTGGCCTCGGTGTTGCGCCGAACCGTATTAAGAACGTGTATGGTATTTTCAAGGCGTACTGTACTCGTGTGGGTTCAGGCCCCTTCCCTACGGAATTGTTTGACGAAACTGGTGAGACCATTCAAGCACAAGGCCACGAATTCGGAGCCACTACAGGTCGTCCAAGAAGATGTGGATGGTTAGATTTACCTGCACTTAAATACGCTATCGACGTAAATGGCGTTACAGAACTGATGATGATGAAAGCTGATGTTCTTAGTGGTATTGGAAACTTAAAGGTTTGTACTGCTTACCGTTATAAAGGTGAGGTCATTGAACACCTTCCTTACAAGCTTGAGGAAGACTTGATTGAGCCGATTTTCACTGAAGTTTCAGGTTGGGATGAAGATCTTACGAAGATGACCTCAGAAGATGAATTCCCGGAGAGCTTTAAATCGTACATCGATTATATCGAGAAAGAAGTAGGTGTGCCGATATCTTTAATTAGCGTAGGCCCTGACCGAGCGCAAACTATTATGAGAAAATAATGATGAGGGCCTTTCTTTTTGGATGGGCCCTTCTTTTTGTCTGTACCTCTGCAGAGGCACAGACTAAGATTCGTATTCTCAGCTCTGACATTAC
>CATAPZ010000009.1:0-7030 GCA_949486955.1 Cryomorphaceae bacterium
ACATTGATATTGTTCTGAAACGGCTCATACATCGCGTCAAGGGTCTCTGTTCCATAATCGAAGTATATCTTGCCAACGCGCTCGGGAATAATGTTCTGCTTAACGTAGGCATTAAAGACAGTAGGAATTTCCTCATTGGGAGCAAAGCCTCCCGGCCAATGAGTACTCATACAGAGCGCCGTACCAAAAATATCTGGATACTCTCCAATCGCATACATACTCATTAATCCGCCCATAGAACTGCCCATGATTGCTGTAACTGAAGGTTCCTTATATACCTTAAAGTTTTCCCAAACAATTGGAAGTACTTCATTAGTAACATATTTCAAATAGGCATCACTATTTACCGCGAAAATGGTATCCGAACCGTAGCGCTTTGCAATCTCGTTCATGACAGAATCTGAAAAGGTCCCTTGTAACTTCTCTGCAGGTTTTTGCGGAAAATATTCAAAGTTGCGCTTTTGCCCTCCATTGTATAGAGCAACAACGACTGTTGGAATAATCGCCTTTTTCCCTAGTAAACTATCTATAATTTCATCCACGCGCCATTCTTGCCCATTCCAAGTTGAGTTTCCATCAAACAGCATCTGTGCATCGTACATACAAAGTACAGCGTGTTTTCTTTTCCCGTCGTAGGTAGTTGGCAGCCAGATGTCTATGGGACGATCAGAAATGAATTCGCTTTCTATTTGTGCACGAAGTAGTGTACCAGAGCTCACGCCTGATACGGTGTCAAATGAAACCAACGGTTCATTTTCCGCATTGCCCCCTGCCGGTGCCTGCATACAACTCCATAGCAGAAGACTTGAAATTAAAAGTACTAGAACCCTCATGATTATTTTACCCTTAAAATTACCGTCTCCATTGGCCCCACATCAATGGCGCCGTTACTCAAATCAACCTTTTCCTCGGTGATCAAATTTTCACCACTGGTAGCTCCTTGTAATCCTTGCGAGTATCTAGCGAGGTCAATAGTTTTCCCTTCTTTATTGCGGTTGGCAACCACCATAATATTTTCAGATTCAAAAGTTCTGAAGTACACGTAGATTTCTCCTTGAGGAATGTAATGCAGTAATTCACCGGAGTTCAGCGCACAGCTGTTCTTGCGAAGATTAGCCAAGGTTTTGAACCAATTCTGTGCCTCTAATTGCTGCGGCGTTAAACCTTCACCAGTAAAAGCATTCACTGGGTCTCCTTCCCAACCACCCGGGAAATCAGTGCGGATAATACCATGATCATTGGTTCCTGGGTTGGTCATTAAAATTTCAGTTCCATAGAATACTTGAAGTGTACCTCTCATGGTAAAATAGATGCTCATCGCCATCTTCCACAGATCAAAATCTTCATCCAACTGTGTGTAAATACGGCTCATATCGTGGTTGTCCGGGAATATCATGATGTTATTCACGTCACCGTACATGTAATCATTAGCGAGGCTTTCGTACACCTTTGTCATACTGCTTCTCCAGCCCGTTTCTCCTTTCAAGCCTTCGGTCACGGCAGTTTGAAGCGGGAAATCCATTACACTCGGTAAATAGCTCTCGTAACTGTCGCCACGTACAGCATCGCTTTGCCAATAGCTAATCAATGAAGGATCGCTCACCCACTCTTCTCCAACGATGTTAAAGTTCGGGTACTCGTCTAATATACCTTTGGTCCAATCAGCCAGAAACTGCTTATCAGGATATGGCCATGTATCCATACGAATCCCGTATAAATCAGCATACTCGATCCACCAAATTGAATTTTGAATAAGGTATCGGGCCAATTGCGGCTGACGTTGATTCAAATCGGGCATGGTTTCTACAAACCAACCGTCATGAAAAACCTTTTGGTCCACCTCGGCGGCATGGGGGTCAAAGCGACTAACTTTCATGTGATTGGTTTGTGTAAACTCTTCCCATTGATTGACCCAATCACTGCTTGGCAAATCATTCATCCAGCGGTGGTAGCTACCAATATGGTTAGCCACTTGATCCATAATTACACCTATACCCAAATCTTTGGCTTTGGCACTAAGTCGTTTGTAATCTTCATTAGTACCATATCGAGCATCTACGTTATACAAATCCGTCATAGCATAGCCGTGGTAACTGTAATCCGGCATATCGTTTTCTAACGCAGGATTTAGCCACAGCGCAGTAATGCCCAGTTCCTTGAAATAATCCAAGTGATTTTCAATACCTGCTAGGTCTCCCCCGTGACGACCGCCTTTAAGTGCACGATTCGGGCCTTCAAGCATGCCTTTTACCTTATCATTAGCTGTATTCCCATTGCTAAAGCGGTCCGGCATCAACAAATAGATATTATCTGCCGAAGAGAAGCTCTTTCGCTCGGCGCTCTTTGCGCGACGCGCTTCGATACCAACAAGTAAAGTTCCCACCTTTCTGCCTTTCGTATTTCTAAAGGTCAATTTATGCTGACCTACTACTGCATCCGAAGGGATATGAGCCGTAACGAAGAGGTAATTAGGGCTTTCCAAGGCCATCGTACTGATAACATTCAAAGTTTTTGAGGAAGCTTCCAATTCATGGATGCCAGAACCGTATACCATAAATTCGACGGTATCCATATTCATGCCCTTCCACCACGTAGGCGGTTCAATTTTCTCAAGTTTTTGCGCCGATAACCCCAAGGAAATCAACACTGATAGGAGTGTTAGTTTTAGCTTCATGCTCATCATTTGTGTTACCGACTAAAAGTACAACTTGATTGGTTTTTTACCTCACATTTGATAAAGACCCCGTAGTTTTGCACAAAAGATGAGCAAATGCCCAGATTGAAGCTACAACAACAAGTCCTCGAAGCACTAGAAGCAAAAGAGTTTCTGCCGTTTACCACGGCACAGATTAAAACGACAAGTGCTTTCAAGAGTGGACAAAATCACTGGCTGCAATACGAGGATACCAGCGAAGCTCGCGTTGCAGTGGTTGCTTCAACTCTACATATGCTTAAATCGAGTTATGAAGATGTAGCGCGAACGCTCATTTTAGTTGAAAGTAAGGAGGTTGCAGATGAATATTTTGAAATGTTCGAAGCACTCGGAAAACACACAGATTTACGCGTCTGGACTGCCTATAAGGGTCCCAATATTTTGAACCAGAAAGAGAACATCTACTTCGGCGCTGATGTGGTTATCGCTACACCACAACGATTAAACGAGCTCTTAAATATTGAAGGATTTAATAGTGCTGGACTGCTCACCTTAGTATTAGACAATGCCGATAAACTCCTTAAAGTAGGTGTGAACAGCTTTACACAAAGGATTAGCGACAGTGTTCCTAACAGGCAACGTATCAGTCTTTCGGCTGTAAATGGCAAAGGAGTCCATACCTATATGGACAGATTCGCCTACCCCTTCACTGCTGGTGTTCTTTCGTAGATGGCCGAAGTAAACACTCTATCATCCGGCCAAAAGCCAGCGTTTCGCATCGGATACTTTTCATTGAGTCTGGACAAACTTTCGTTCCACCAAGAAATGGCATCATTACAAAGCTCGGTACCGTCTGTTCCTGAAATAGGAAGCTCGCGAACTTCGGTGTATGCATTTACATTGCGGCGTTTGCACAATTCCCATAGATGCTTTCCAAAAGGAATCTTAGGTGGGAATCCGGTGGTAGCATCGTCGAAGTGCAACGACCATTGGTAAAGTTTAAAACCTTGGTCTGCAGCTTCGTAAAACATACCCGGACGAACTGGTAATAACAGCGGGCCCTCCCATGAAGTACCTTCAGGAAACAATACGACCGTTTCGCCGTCTTTCACTGCATTAGAAATTGCTTCTTTCGTTTGTGAACGGCTGTTCTTACTCTCTCGCTTCACCCATATGGTACCTAGTGCGCGACCGGCCCAACCAATAAGTGGCCACGAACGCACCTCTATTTTCCCAACAATGGTGAAGAACTCCTCTGTAGGAATGAATAGAACGTCTAAGTAAGATCGATGATTAGCAATAATGAGACCTGGACCAATTTTATCGAATTTCTGTCCGTGTACTTTAATACCCACCACCCACAATAGGATGCCTTTGAAACTCATGTAAATTTTGTGGGATGCACGTCTGCTTGCCATAGGGCTCGTAAGCACCAAGGCACCAATACCACCAATAAGTACCGCAAAGACTCCTAAAACTCGAAAAAAGGCGATAATACTTCTCATAAAAACAAAGTCATGCGAATATACTAATAATGAAAAGGCGATTTTCTCAGTAAATGAGATAAGTAGCATCGTCACTAACACTACTTACTTAATAACCGCTGAAGGGTTTACATTTATGAGGCTACCAATTCCAGCGGTCTTTGAAGGTATCCCGGATATCAATGCTCATTTTCCATCGAAATCCAGCAGCTGCATCCACGGGTTGTAACAAGTAATACACCCCAAATCGAGTTGGAGTATCCCACAACCTTACCTTTTTCTCTAAGCCAAGAAACGACTCGAAATGGTTGATTTGTTCATCTGGTACAGATAAAAAAGTAGCACCCATAGAAGTTCCCAAGCCAAGCCTTTTTAAACCAGGAATTTTACCCAAAAAGAAACCGTCAAAATGATGAATGTAGGAACCCGTCAAATAAACACTTGGAGATGCAAAAGTCTGCTCAAGGCTCTGGTAGGTATACAATGGATGGGTAAACAGGAAGTAATCCCCTCCTCTGAACCATTTGTATTCAATAAATCTAACTGTAGATGGATCGTTCAAAAAACCACCAGAACTAAACCTGTAAAATGACTCTCCTAGTGGTCCAAAGCGAAGCATATCGTCCACCACGAACTCGTATTTTGAAAATTGAACATCGCTCCCAAAAAGATCGGGTATCCCCTGTTTAAAGGTGAATCTGAAGTCAGGCCACTTGCTCGAAAGCACAATTTTCCTTCTTCCTTTGAGGTAATAACGCTGGAACGGACGAATCAAAACTTCTATCCCTAGCTGTGCTACAGTATAACTTTCGAAGGGTGCCGGTTGATTTCGAGCACCAAACAAATCATTCGTCCATTGCGCAAATTGTAATCCTTCAATGCTCGAACGAGTACTATACTCTAGTCCTAACCGCGTGTAAAATCCATTAAACCACTCATAACGGTGGTAGGCTTCAACAGTTTGCTTTCGAATAAAATTTGATCTCGCGAAAATTCCGGCTAAATCTACACTTTGAGTTATGGGTTCATAATCGTCTGCGACGACTAAGGAAATTGAACCGTTGTGCATCGGGGCATAGGTGTACTCGACATCTAATGAACCTTTCAAATCGTTATTTAAGAAGCCGTAGTTCGGCACGAATTGCCCCTCAATACTTTGATAATTTGAAAATCGCTTAGAGCCTATGAAAGCTGGGGTCCATCTTGTACCTCCAATACCCACAAAATTCCACTGACCTATAAGTGGACTATAGTAAAAGAAGGTTCCCTTACTGCGCTTCCTGTATCCCACACCGCTTACCAAAGGCTCGTACCAATGAAATTCATTATATACAGCATCAGCACTATCGAGGTAATCATCGGAATTTAAATAACGAATCAAGCTGTCTTGCTTTCTGGTCCATGCATCTAACTCTGGATCACTACTCCGGTATTGTTGCCAGTAATCTGGATCAGAATTGGCAGCCTCGGGGATGTAAGCCACCATCATAGGGCTATTTTTCTTCGGCTTGCTAATAGTGTTCACGCTGATGACCTCCTGCCGATACTCGCTTTTAGAAAAGCGCCAAATAAAGTTCTTGGTATAAAATGCTCCTCTGCTACTGTATTCTTGCTCAATATAAGAATCACCATAGCTGGCTTTTATGGAACGTACTCGGAAGTCATCGCCACCTACGGTCATTGTGCCTTTCCATCCTTTCGTGGATTTTGGAGCGAACGAAATAGTATACGAATAATCGCTCTCGTCCTCGAACTCACCTGTGAGCTTGAACGTGGTCCTGTAGAAAGTGCCTTGGCTTAAAAGCCCAGGAATTGCTACAGCATCAATTAAAGCATTTTCTACACGACGTAGAGGTGTCCAATCTGTATTGCTATAATTCGTTAGCGGGTATTCTTTAAAAGTCCCCTCGTCTAAACCATCGGTAGGGTCAAAATCGGTTTTAAAATCAAACTGTGCAGATGCTTGAATACTGTTACCAAAATCTGCCCGATCAGCCTTATAGTCCTTGAATGCCTCGACCTCTTGATACGGCACTGTATTATTAAAGTAAATCGAGGAAACTTGTTCAAATCGCAGCTCCTTTCCGTTTTCTTTCCGCGAAGCATATACCTTGATATTGTCCGGTCGGATGAATTCGTAAGCCCTAAGTGCTTTCATGGCATCTTTGATGATCGCTATGGCCGGATCTTCATTGTACACCACCGTCACTGGTGCCAGTAAGGTCGAGGTATCCGTTTGCGCTTTGAGCGGTGCAATGGCTGGCACTAAGGCAAAAAGGGTAAAAAAGCGGTGCGCTAATTTCATAGTATAAAGGTAGAACGAAAAAACCCGCGCTGGCAGCACCAACACGGGTTTAACACATAATTAGCTAGAAAGTTAATCTAACAGTCGCTTCTTACCTGAAGCATTCCACCCCATTGAAATACCGAAGCGGTACGAGGTACCGTCTTTCGGCGGAATGAAGTAGGCGTTCACAGGGAAGTTCATTTCCCCACTCTTAATTGTTTTTCCCACAGAGAATACGAGAGCTGTTGAGATCGCAATATCTCCTCTACTATCTAGCTGACCGTCCATAGTGCGTGTAAAATCGACAGTCGGACCAAAGGCAAATTCCCACCCCGTATTATTATTTCTAAGACCGTTTAACAAAGTCAAGTTTGGTACAAATCGGTTCGATTCTAGGCCACTTATAAGTGGAATCAACTCGGCAAGAGCTTGCCAGTTCCCGGTAGTGATGTATGCTTTTTCAAATTGGTATCCAAACTGCGACATAAGCGGAATTTGCATATCAAACCCACCTTGCTCGAAAGGCTTAGCCAGAATTGCAGCGTTATTACCTGTAACAAAGCCGAACCCCATACGAGGACCTTCAGCAACAATAGTTCTATCGAA
>CATAPZ010000010.1:0-3679 GCA_949486955.1 Cryomorphaceae bacterium
ACTGTGACAATTCTGGGAATTAGCGCAGTAGTCTGGACTATTTTGACCTTCATCATGCAACGTGTTTTGGCACTGAATCCATTGAAGTTTATTGTCCTGGCCGGTACATTCTCCCTTGCAATGGCCTTTGCTGGAAACGATTTGGTCAATTTCATCGGCGTCACTGTCGCTGGATGGCAATCATTGGAAGCCTGGTCGGCTTCTGGAATAGCACCTGACTTATTCTTCATGGATATCCTAGGCGATAAAGCCAAAGCGCCATTGTTTATGCTTTTAGGTGCTGGGGCCATCATGGTCATCACCCTATGGACGTCTAAAAAGGCAAGAAACGTGAGCCAGACGGAGGTAAAATTGGCCCGTCAAGGCGACGGCGACGAGCGCTTCAGCTCGAATGCCCTCTCTAGGGGCATAGTGGGTGTCTTTGTTTCTCTAGGCAAGGTACTCGGTGCTATTATAGGACAGAATGCAGTGAACACTATTAATGGCCGATTTGCTCACGACCGCTCCAAGATGGAAGACAGTACTGCAAGCTTTGATCTCTTGCGTGCATCGGTCAATTTGATGACAGCCTCTATTTTAATCTCTTACGCGACCTCGTTAAAACTTCCCCTTTCAACAACTTATGTGAGTTTTATGGTAGCTATGGGTACGTCACTTGCGGATCGTGCTTGGGGTATGGACAGTGCCGTTTATCGTGTAGCGGGTGTCTTACAAGTAGTCGGTGGTTGGATCATGACCGCTGTCATAGCTTTCGTAGCTGCTGCTACATTCGGCCTGATTATGTTTTATGGCGGTAAGGTCGGGGTAATTAGTATTGTTGTTGTTGCAGCGATAGCTTTAATTCGGTCGCATTTAAAATTCAAAAATGCCGATGCCATCGAATTAGATGTTGAAGCGGTAGAGGTTAAACCGGAACTTAGCGAGCAGTTTGAAGTACATAAGAGCGAGGTAGGCCATGATATTCGGAATTTAGATAAGATGGTGACGTTGTCTTTGCGCTCTCTAGTAGGCTCTAACAAGGACATATTGCTAGAGTGTACCAAGCGTTTGGACTCGGATTTAAAAAAGCTGTCTAAAAATTTCAAGAAGGCTTTTGTTTCAAACGAAACCTTTAGTCCTGAGGACCAATTACTCTATGCGGAGCTCCACGTGAACGCACACCATAATATGGTTGAGCTCTACCGCGTTGCAACGAAACTAAGCGTGAATTGCTTGAATCATATTACCAACTTTGGCGGTGTCCCACGAAGTGAATACCTCGATTTAATTATTGATGCTGAGGATGAAATCAAGAGATATTTAGACGATGTTCGTCGTCAAATTCTTAGCGGTCGCGATGAAGATAGTGGACAGCTAGGTGAGAAGGCGAAAAAGGTTGTCGCAAAGTTGAACAAAGACCTCAACAACGAATTGTCCTTTTACTCCATGAATAAGGTGAGTAATCGATTGGTAAAATTACAGGTGAATATTATCCTCGACCTCATTGAGTTGGTAAAGCATGCAGAGAGCATCTATCATATACACAACTCTTTCAACAAGGATACCCTTCAAGGGTAAAAACTCATCGAATAACCAAAATAAAAAAACCACCCTATCTGGGTGGTTTTTTCTTTTCAAACTAAACAATTTTACGCTTGAGCGTAGTATTTGTAGAAATAAGGAATGGTCTCAATTCCTTTAAAATAGTTGAAGACACCGTAGTGTTCGTTTGGACTATGAATAGCGTCTGAATCAAGACCAAAGCCCATGAGAATACTTTTCGCACCCAGTACTTGTTCGAATAGTGCTACAATAGGAATCGAGCCGCCAGAACGAACCGGTAAAGCCGGTACCCCGAAGGTAGTTTCATAGGCTTTTGATGCACTTTGGTAGGCCGGGTCCGACGTATGAGTAACATACGGTAATCCACCGTGGTGCGGCGTGATCTTGACACGCACACTGTCCGGTGCAATTGCGGTAAAGTGCCTCGTGAATTTTTCAGTGATATCGTCAGGATCCTGCCCAGGGACCAATCGCATACTAATTTTTGCGTAAGCTTTAGAAGGGATGACGGTCTTTGCGCCTTCTCCAATGTAACCGCCCCACATTCCATTTACGTCTAACGTTGGACGGATCGAGGTACGCTCAGGAGTAGTGTAGCCGTGCTCACCCTTGCCAGAAGGAATGGCGATAGAAGCATTGAATGCCTCCTGTGAGAACGGGGCTTTTGCCATTAAAGCACGCTCCTCATCACTGACTATTTCAACACCATCGTAGAATCCTTTCACAGTGATTGCACCCTTCTCGTCGTGCAAGGAGCCGATCATTTCAGCAAGAATGTTTAGCGGGTTAGCTACCGCGCCACCGTAAAGACCCGAGTGAAGGTCGCGGTTAGGTCCAGTAACTTCAACTTCAACATAGCTCAAGCCTCGTAGTCCAGTCGTAATAGACGGTACATCGTTTGCGATCATTCCTGTATCAGAGATGAGAATGACATCACATGCCAATTTTTCTTTGTGTTCATTGATAAATGGTTCAAGATTCATCGAACCTACTTCTTCCTCACCTTCAATCATGAATTTGATATTACAAGGAACATCGCCTTCTGCTTTTAATATTTCAAAGGCTTTCAGGTGCATGAACATTTGACCCTTATCGTCACAAGCACCGCGAGCGAAGATGGCCCCTTCCGGGTGAATGTCGGTCTTTTTGATGACCGGTTCGAACGGGTCTGCATCCCAAAGCTCAATAGGGTCAGCAGGCTGAACGTCATAATGGCCGTACACTAGCACTGTTGGTAGCGAAGGGTCTACCAAGCATTCGCCATACACAATAGGATGTCCTGCCGTTGGGAAGACTTCTACATTCTCTAGACCCAGTGCAGACATGTGGCCTTCAATGGCTGTAGCACATTTTGCAACATCGTCATTGTAGGCTGGATCTGCAGAAATTGAAGGGATTCTTAAAAGCTCAAACAGTTCGTTGAGAAGACGGTCTTTATGATTTTCGATAAAGGATCTAGGGTCCATGTATTCGTAGTTGTTTTGATTGTTCTCCAAAGTTAAACGTGCCGCACGAACTTCGGCTTATAACCGCGGATTTTTCTATATTCGGGCATGCGCAAGACTTTGGTCATCTTTTTGTTGTTCATGGGGTACTTTTTGAGTGCTCAAACCCCAAGTATGACGGTTAGCTCTACAGGGAATTACAATAAACCGTATTGGATGGCGGCCAACATCTTGGTTGACTCTACATTGTCTATTTATAACTCTGGGCAGAACGGATTACCACTGACGCAAGCGGCCACAAATCAGATCGGTTATTTCCAAGCGAACGATACTGCTTTTCCCATTCCAAGTGGGATTGTTATGGTTGCAGCACAGAATGCCAGCGACGTCATCGCTTCGACAAATGGTGCAGGGAACAACGTGACTTTTACAGATGCTGAATTGGCCAGTGTGTTAACACAACTGGGCAGTTCTGGATATGCCATCAAGGATATGGTTGAGATCGAGTTTAGTTTCATCGCTCAATCGGATAGTATTTCTTTTAACTATTGCTTCGGCTCCCACGAATACGACGGATATACCTGTTCAAATTTTAACGATGTCTTCGGCTTCTTTCTGGAGGGAAGCTATATCAATGGAACGACGGCACCTACAGGACAGACGATTGTTCGCAATATTGCAACCATTCCTGG
>CATAPZ010000011.1:0-24821 GCA_949486955.1 Cryomorphaceae bacterium
TCTTTGCGCGTAATCATCCAAAAGAAGCCCTCAGGTCCATTCACATTCATCTCGATACTTTCAATCTTCTCTGGAGCCAGACCGTATATGGTTCTGTCGCGCCACATAGAAGGCTCTGTAAAAAATCGGGTGGTCAAATACCCATTAAAACCTTGGATGTAAACAGAAAAAGGCAATTCTGAATCGACCATGCGGTAATACGTACCTAACATATCCGGTGTTTCTGTACCGACGATATAACTTTTCACTAATTCTTCTCCACTATATACCTCAACCCATTTGCCATACACCTCCATACGCTGATTCACTGCAGGTACAGCACTCTTGGAAACAAAATTCTTGAGCGTTACACTACCCAAAGTTTCCAGCAACACCTCTATAGCATCTTTACGAACAGGATGCTGTCCGTCAACCAACCAACCATTATCAGTGCGCTGAAGAACTACCTGTGAAGGTTTCTTATCGCTAATGACAACCTTAGTAATACTTGCTGTATCGGCAATGGCAAAGTCGTACTGTGCCTTAAGTTCTTCCATGCCGTCGCTCTGGGCAGGTGAACCACAGCTCACCACAACAAGAGCCAATAGTAGGCTATATAGACTGTTCTTAACGTGCATATTTTCTTCTTCTGTATAGGGTCAACATACCGGCAACAAGCAACAACAACACCTCCGGCAAGGCCACATTGATTGCCTTCCATTTGGCAGCTTCATTGGTCAATTTCTCTTCGCTGAGCAATCTCAATTTTATGTCGCGGGTACGCGTTTCCATCAGTCCGCGGTCGTCCAGCATATAGTCCGCGAGATTCAAGAGCAAATCGTCATTGCCGTATTGGATGTTCGTGTACTGATCAAAGCCCAGCGGCAAGGGTTGACCTCGAGGGAGCTCCGGATTAATGAGGTTCACTTGGTTGCGAATGATATCACCGTCACTGAAAACAGCAATGCTCGTTGGTGCACTCTCCTTGATCTGTGGCAAGGCATTACCCGCAGTACGCGGCGCAATCCTATTGGCATAGGCACTTTCAAAACTTCCTTCAAGGAGTACACCTGCCAACAGATCTTTACTGCGGAAGGTGCGTGGGTCCGGGCGGTTGTATAAGGTTTCTAAACTCACCGTGTGCGGCGCAGGTGTGCTTTTGGCATTGGTTGAGCTCAGCAACAAGGGTGTTTTCAGAATGCCGGGAGCTTCTAATGTATCGAGGGTGCTTACAAATTCACCTTTCACGGCATTGAGGTTGGCTACCGCAGGATGTGCAGTTGGCCCCAATAGTGGGAAATAAACCCAAGGGTTGATGCTGCGCCTGTCGTTAATTCCTGCACAACGTATGTCTTGCAAAAGGTTGGTGTTTACGCGTACGCCGTACTTGAAAAGCAGGTCCGTAAGGTTTAGGTCGAAATACGTTGGGTACGCCAAAAACTCCGGACCAAAGCTCAAGCTGTCCATTTCAGCATGAACACCGTCCACAAACCACATGAGGTGTCCGCCTCCCATGAGGAATTGATCCAAGAGGTATTTGTCCAATTCTGAGAAGGCCTTCGTTGGTTTCGCTACCACCGCCAGGTCAAAACTGTTCAAGCGGCGCACCATATCCTCGATATCTGGTGAACCGTCGGCCTTAGCCTTGTAGGTCTCCATAGAGAATCGCTCGACCGCATAATGCTCACTCAAGGCCAATCCGATTCCCGCCGTCTGTGAAGCCGTAAGCTCGCCGTGGCCGGTAATCATGGCTATTTTTTGTCGTTCGGTTTGCAGCAATGCAGAGAGTGAACGCGCCAAATTAAACTCAAGTTGTTGTATGCTGATGTTTACTTGTTCTGCTGGATCGAAAACCATCACATCTTCCAACAGAATGACCGTCTCTTCTTTTTCTTTATAGCTCATCACCGCCGCTGGAAAAACATTGAGCACGCTTTCACCGTCCTTAGTTTTCACTTGAAGCTGCACAGCATTTATGCCTTTGGTGGCCAATTGGTTTTTAAACTCCGCTTGCTTTTCCGCTTCGTTCGGATTGATAAATTCAAAAAACACATTACCGTTGCGTGCACTCCATTCTTCGAGCATGAATTGCGTTTCAAGCTTTAGGCGCTCAAAACCCGCAGGGAATTGGCCCTCGAGGTAGACCTTGATGAGCATGGGCTCTTCCACCTGGTCCAATAAAGATTCCGTGCCTTCGCTCAGTGAATACCTTCCCTCTTCGGTTAAATCTATTCTGAACCGTACGCTTTGGCTGATAAGAACAACCAAGACCGCACCTACGAGGTAGGCTATTTTTGTACGTACTGTCGCGTGGAGATGACGTCTACTGAGCACAATGAATGTTCCAGAGAGGAACAGCAGTACTACACCGATAAAGTACCCTAAATCACGGCCGTCCAGAACGCCACGTGATACAGAAGTATAATGTTCGTTAAAGCCAAACTGGCGTACCGTGAGTTCCCAACCGCTGAATTTATAGATATCTGCCAACGCCTCGAACCCAAGGTACATGCCCATGTTAAGGGCTACCCCTAAAACAAAGGCTACCACATTGTTGGAGGTAAGCGCGCTGGCGAAAAGTGCCACTGCAGTATAGGCTGCCCCCAAGGCTAGAAGACCAATAAATGACCCTATTGCTGCACCCCAATCAAGGTTCCCAACCGGAGAACCCAGAGCGCTCATGCTCCAAAGGTAGATAAGTGTAGGGGCAATGCTCAACACCACTACCGAAAGTGTTCCAAGGTATTTGGCGACAACAAGCTGTGTTGTTGAAATCGGGCGTACCGCTAAAAGCTCCATCATCCCCGAACGAATCTCATCGCTAAAGACGCGCATGCTTACCGCTGGAATGAGGAATAGGAACACCCACGGCGCAAGGCCAAAGTAGTTGGTCAATGAAGCGTAACCGCCCTCAAGCAGATTAAAGGGTCCGTTAAATATCCAGAGCATCAAGCCGTTCACGAGCAAGTAAATGCCGATGATCAAATAGCCTAAGATGCCCGAAAAGTAGAGCTGTAGTTCTTTCTTTAGTTGTGCAATCATGCTTCGCTGCTGTCGGTCTTATGGCACGTCCATGCCTGGGGTTGATCGTAAAATAACGCTTTCGTCTTTGGCCATACTTTTCCAAATAACGCACTTTGGCGGTATGCGTTTAAATCGGCCTCACTTTCCCAAAGGCTATGCGTGAAGAAATGTCCTTCACTCTCGAGTAGGTGTACACCGTGGCAACCGGGCTGACCGGCGATGCGATTTTTGCTTTCGGCAAAAATCGCACGAAAAGTAGTGCCCTGTTCCGAGCTCGGGTCAATGGCTAATTTCACAATGCGTTCAATCATACGAAATCAATACGTACCCAATCGTGAATCTTCATTCCGATTAATTCATTACTGCCTCGGATATGTTCACCGCCACTCTTACCCACGGCGATAGAAAGCATGCCTTCTTCGTTCCAAAGGGCCGCTAATTTTCCTTGCGGTACGTCAGCGATACGGTCGTAAATTTTCTTCATGCTTCTATTGCGGGCCAATTCCACTGAGAAGGTCCTCCCCTTCAATTGGTTCTGGAAACTCTCGCGAGAAATATTCGTCACACACGTTCCCATGCGGTCGATATAGACTACGTTGCCACTAATGGCAAAATCGCCTATACCGGCAGCAGGCTCTTTTACCTTCTTCACAGAAGTGATGGCCGGACCGAGCATTTCTATCTTTCCTCCGCTAAACAAGTGTGATGCTGCCGCCGCGAACAACTCTTTTTCATCGTTGGGATCTATGCCGCGGATGTCTAACATTCTCGCCCCTGTTATTTTCTCGTTCTTCAAGACGCTGGTAAGCAACCCGTTATTGGTGCCTAAAAAGAATTGGCCACACGCTTTTAAACAGATGTATTCGCCGCCTTCCATTGGAGAGGTCCCTATCATGACACAGTGAATGGTGCCCTTTGGAAAGTCACGGTACACACCCCTGAGCATATGCGCCGCTTCGAGAATATTATGAGGCTCCACCAAATGACTGATATCCAACAACCTAGCCTCTTCTATGCGACGCATTAAACGAATCTTTAACCGAGCGACAGTATTGTCGCGCAGTCCGTAATCCGATATTAATGTGATTATTCCCATAGATGCTCGCTGGTGCAGGTGGTGTATTGGTGAAAATGTAGTTACTTTGTCAAAAGTAAGGCAATTCCGCCTTCTAAAACAGTACTCAACACAGCAGTAATTGACACAAAAAGTTTTTGAACTCACGTCGGCTGATCCAGCCCAGTTGTATGGGCCAAGCAACACCTATCTGAAGCAGATTGGCGCTTACTTTCCAGCACTTAAAATTGTTGCTCGTGGCCACGAAATAAAGGTTACGGGACCAGAAGAAACACTGGAAGAATTTGAGGACAAACTCGAAGCTATTGTGGCCTATGTCAGTAAAAACAAGCGCCTCGACGATCGAGCATTAGAGGAGCTCATTCAGGCAAAGGATACTGCACGTACCAAACACACCATGCTCAAAGACGAAGTTATTCTTCACGGCCCTCAAGGTCGCATCATTAAAGCAAAGACCACCAACCAACACAAATTGGTGGAAAGTTCGATGACCAACGACCTCGTCTTTGCCATTGGTCCTGCAGGAACAGGTAAGACCTATACTGCAGTCGCTTTGGCAGTTGCAGCACTAAAAAACAGAGAGGTGCGTAGAATCATCATGACGCGTCCTGCTGTGGAAGCCGGTGAAAATTTGGGATTCTTGCCCGGGGATTTGAAAGAAAAATTAGACCCTTACTTGCAACCGCTATACGATGCGCTGCGAGATATGATTCCGAAGGAGAAGCTCGAATTTTATCTAGAAAACAGGACTATAGAGATTGCTCCGCTTGCCTTTATGCGCGGTAGAACGCTTGACGATGCTTACGTCATTCTCGATGAAAGTCAAAATACGACTACTTCTCAGATGAAGATGTTTTTGACGCGTATGGGCGAAAATGCACGCTTCATTATTACTGGAGATACCTCACAGATAGATTTGCCAAAACACCAGAAAAGTGGACTTAAAGAGGCCATCACGACATTGAATGGTGTCAAGGGAATTGGATTTGTACACCTCGATGGCCGAGATGTGATCCGTCACCCATTAGTTAAAAAGATTATTACCGCTTACGAGAAAAAAGATTGATCATGAATCAAGAGCCAACGTATCAATTTTCAGGACAGACTAACTTTTACCGCGGAAAGGTTCGCGACGTCTATACCATCGGCCAAGATGTATTGGTGATGGTGGCCTCCAACCGTATTTCTGCTTTTGATGTAGTATTGCCGCGTCCAATTCCAGGAAAAGGCCAAGTATTGAATCAAATTGCCGAGCATTTCTTGGTCGCTACCCAAGATATTGTTCCAAACTGGCGTTCGGTCACTCCGGATCCTCAGGTAACTATTGGAAAGCGTGCCGAACCGTTCAAAGTAGAAATGGTGATCCGCGGGTACCTAGCGGGCCACGCTGCACGCACCTACAAGAGCGGTCTACGCGAATTATGTGGCGTAACCCTACCCGCAGGCATGAAGGAAAACGACGCTTTCCCGGAGCCTATCATTACTCCTGCGACGAAAGCTGAGCATGGGGATCACGACGAGGATATCTCTCGCGAGGACATCATTGCTAAGGGCATAGTAAGTGAAGCCGATTACCAGCAGCTTGAGAAATACACGCGTGCCTTGTTCCAACGCGGCACCGAGATGGCCGCTGAGCGCGGACTTATCCTCGTTGATACCAAATACGAATTCGGAAAGTTGGCCGACGGCACTATTGTGTTGATCGATGAGATTCACACCCCAGACAGCTCGCGCTACTTCTACAGCGAAGGCTATGCAGAGCGCCAAGAAAAAGGCGAAGCACAGCGTCAGCTTAGCAAAGAGTTCGTTCGTGAGTGGCTCATGGAAAATGGCTTTCAAGGAAAAGAAGGCCAGCAGGTGCCTGAAATGACAGACGATTTTGTAAATCTTGTAAGTACCCGCTACCGCGAGTTGTTTGAGAAGATCACAGGAAAGTCGTTCGAGCAAGCGCCTTTAGAGGGTGCTGAGGAACGCATCAAGGCAAATGTAGAAAACCACCTCGCCGCCCTTTAGGAATAGTATTTGCTCTGCATGTACTAACCCCTTAAAGAGAACGATGATGAAAACACTGAAGGCCACCACCCTATTGGTATTCCTTTTGGCTGCATCGAACGTATTCGGGCAGCTCAAGGTCGTGCGCTTTGGTATGAAGGGAGGTATGAACCTTCCTCAACAAACCCTGAGTCTGAACGACATCAACAGCATCGTTAACGACCAGACCTACGATATTTCAAACATTCAAACTGAATTTAGCGACGGGTTTAATATTGGTATGATTACTCGAGTGAGCCTGCCGCTCATTCCGGTCTACGTGCATGGTGAAGCACTATACACCCAGTTCGACGAAACGATTGCCATCACCGACGGCGGTACCGATTTCACGATTAACTCAACCGTTCAGCGACTAGACTTCCCAATTAGTGCCGGTGCCAAAATAGGTCCAGCATTTGCTGGATTAGGCGCCACGCCATCCATCCCATTTGCGAATAGAAGTGACCTTTGGACGCCCGACGTGGATGCAAATTTCACATGGGGCTGGCACATTCATGCGGGCATCAAACTATGGAGAATCCTCGGCGAGGTCAAGTACGAAAGTGGTTTTGGTATGCTTGCCGGCAATGTGAACTACAACTACAACGACACGGATTACCAGTTCGAGCTGGACCAGCGTAGAGCGCAACTTGTGGTAAGCCTCGCTTACTTCTTCCAGTAATTACTCTTCGAGCAGTTTCAGGTATCCCTTGCTGTAAAAGTGATGTATGATACCCGCAGCATAAGCATCGTGCTCTATATCAACCATCCGCTTCTTGAGCTGCGCTCTATTGACTCCGTCTGTGGCAAGATAGAAATAGGTATACCCTAAGATTCGGCCTCCTTCAATCAAAACAGCACACTTCTCATTATCTTTTCTACCCGGACCAATGAGGGTACCCTCTTGCGGAAACAGATACTCACGCAATCTACTCAACGGCAATTCTTTAGACTTCGCCTTCCACTGTAAATTCTTTGTGTGCTTAAAGTAATGCTCGCGGTCTTTATCTAGGAGAAATGTGAACGGATCCAGCGCCTCGTTCATCATTACGCGCTGCAAGAATTCGTAGAGCGCTTTGGGACCTTCAAAATAAAATTGAGGCGCCTTATGACGTATGGGATAAACTCTTACATACTCCACCATCGCACTCTTCTTAGGCTCTGTAAACAAGCCGAAATTCAGAAAACTACGTTTCTTGGTATTGTTGTACATCGGACGCTGCACATCCACCGTTCGCTTGTATTGAATCTGAGCGATAGCCTCATTGCCAATATGCTCCACTTCTAGGCGATGTGCATCGGCCTGTAAGGCTAGAGCAAGTTTGTTATCCGCAACGAAGTGTCGGTTTACACTATTCTGCAAGTCCTTGCTACTGCCAATGTAAATAGGCTCTCCAGCTTCATTGTAGATGTAATAAATGCCCACCTTGTTTTGAAGGTTTTTCACCTGCTCCTTGAACGGGTTACGCTGTTCACTAGCCGATTTTGAGACGAAAACCTTATCCAAATAGCTGTCCCTGTCCTTCTGAAGTAAAATACGCAGCAAATCAGCCGTTAACCGAGCATCTCCTTCGGCACGGTGACGGGCAGAGTTTACGAGCCCAAGCTCCTTAGCTACTGTTTTAAGCCCATAGTTCTCCCATTCTGGGAAGATGCGCTCACAATAAGGAATGGTATCTAAGGTTGCTCTGTGAAAATCAAAACCAAGCTGCTCAAACTCTTGCTGGAACACTCGGTAATCAAACCCAATATTGTGCGCCACAAATGTGGTGCCCTCTGTAATCTTTACCAGACGCTTTGCCAGCTCATAAAACTTAGGCGCAGTCCGAACCATCTTGTTGGTAATACCTGTCAGTTTGGTTACATAAGGGTCAATAGCCATTTGAGGATTCACCAAGGAAACGAACTGATCAACGATTTCACCATCTTCCATCACGAATACAGCGACGTCAATGATTTTTTCAGCACCCCAGGTACCGCCCGTACATTCTATGTCAATAACGGAAAACCTCACGCCGTATAATTTCTTGCACCAAAAATTGCAGAGCCAATGCGCACATGGGTAGAACCGTGCGTTACTGCGGTTTTATAATCACCGCTCATTCCCATACTCAACGTAGTCCATTTAAGGGCATCTTGGAATTCATCGAAGAGTGACTTCAAGTAGGCGAACTCGGCACCGATAACCTCAGCATCAGAAGTATTGGTCGCCATGCCCATGAGTCCTTCCACACGAACATTTGAATATTGGTCCAATTCTAATAGAATCTCACGCAGCTCCCCTTCATCTAGACCAAATTTGGTATCCTCCTTCGCAATATGCATTTGAAGCAAACACGAAATCGTGCGATCGTGCTTCGCCGCTTGCTTGTTGAGCTCAACCAATACCTTTTTGCGGTCTACCCCATGTACCAAGTGCACAAACGACGCCATGTATTTAATCTTGTTGGTTTGTATGTGGCCAATCATGTGCCAGCATATATCCTTCGGGAGCACTTCATGTTTGGCAGCCATTTCTTGGATTTTGTTCTCCCCAAAATGACGCTGCCCCGCATCATAAGCCGCCCGCAAATCCTCTATTGGCTTTGTCTTGCTCACGGCAACCAACTGCACATCGCCTAATTCGGCGCGGTATTTCTCAATAGATTCTGCTATACTCATTTGAATAGATGGAGCAACATTCCGCTTCTTAATTTGGGGGCAATATAGGTGCTTTTCGGAGGCATTATTCCTCCAGCTAGCGCTGTTTTTTTCAATACTTCTACACTCACAGGGGGCAATCTAAAACCTACCCTTAATCCATTAACAGCCATTTCTGCACTTTGATCACAATCGCCTTGATGAATGTAGGTTATTCGCTTGTCCGTTTTAGCGTTATTAATGCCTAATATAGGCTCTAAAACGGCTTTCATTAGATAACTCGGTGGTAAGGAACGATCGACCTCAAGCGGTAAAACCACACTGAACCACTGTCCTTGAATGAATAACTCAAAATCACCCTCAACCTCATCGAAGCCTCCCGCTTTTGGCGACACCTCAAATTTCGCTTCAAAATCGGCGACGGTAATCTCTTCTGCAGTCACTTTGACCCAACGTTCGAAGGAATCTATACCAAGATCGGATTCATCCATAAACATGGTGAGAATATGCTGGGCTGCAGTGTTACTCTCTAAGGACTGGGCTACCCTACAAGTGCTGCCGTAACGGTGATGGCCATCTGCTAAAAAGTATTCTTCGAGATCTTCCATCGATGATTGTAAAGCAGCTACATGACGCTCGTCGACGGCCCACAATCTGTGGCCTATTTCATTCGTGGTAAAGAAATCAAACAGCGGCTCGTCCGCTTTGATACGCTCGAATACTTCCTTTCGATCATCATTTGAAGCGCCAAATACAAGGATGGGCTCTGCTTGAAAACCAGTCGTCTCCAAGTAATCAGCAAACAGGCGTTCTCTACTCTCGAGCGTATTTTCGTGCAAATGAATGCGGGATGTATTCACATCGAGCAATCCAATTAAACCTGTATAGGTTTTTCCATTCGTACGCTGTTCGTAGAGGAAGTATGCTTCTTTTTCATCCTCGATGAACACATCAGTATGCATGAAATCATCCAAGCGTTCACGGATGCGCTGAAAACGCTCCTCATTGGTCAGAAGAAGATCGGTTTCAGGACGAATGACTTGAAGAAATGAAAAGGGATTATTCTCGAGCTTGTCCAGCAATTGCCGTGCTGTATAAGAGTCCACCGAACGGCTCGGCACTAGGTGTGCCTTGTTCCTCTCCGGGCGGTAAGCGCGTAGTGGTTTTAACATATTGGTCGTCTGTAATTAGGTAGGTGAAAGGTACAGCAAATAGACCAATGGAAATCGCGCGAAGCTGAAAGACAAATGCACAAAAAAAGGCCTGTGAAAATCACAGGCCTTTGTAAGTATCATAATACGTTGGCTTAAATAGCGTCGATTTGCGCGGCCAATTCGGTACCAATACGATCTTGCGCCTCGAGAGTCGCTGCACCAATATGCGGTGTGACACTCAATTTACCGTTCATGAGAACCTTCACCGCTGGGGTAGGCTCGTTAACAAATACGTCAAGACCTGCACCTGCTACTTTACCGCTTTCAAGCGCATCCAACAAGGCTTCCTCATTGATGACACCACCACGGGCAGCATTGAGCAATACAACACCATCTTTCATTTTTGCCAACTCGTTAGCACCAATTAAATCGCCTCCGGGAACATGTACAGAAATGAAATCACTGCCACTTAGAACGCGATCAAAACCTACGTTTTCGCAGGTAAACTTCGCCGACTGACCGTCGAAGAAAGACAACTCAACATCTACGTTGTCCTCGTGGATGTCCGAGAATACAACTTTCATCCCAGCTCCAATAGCAAGCTTGGCAAGCGCTTGACCAATACGACCAAACCCTACAATACCTAGCGTGCGTCCTCGAAGCTCAACACCTTTGGCATAGCTCTTTTTTAAAGCGCCAAATTTCGAATCTCCTTCAAGCGGCATCTGACGGTTTGAATCGTGCATAAAGCGCACCAAAGATCTCATATGCCCCATCACCAACTCCGCTACTGAATCTGAAGAAGCAGCTGGAGTGTTGAATACTTTGAGGCCCTTCTCACGTGCATACGCCACATCGATATTGTCCATACCAACACCACCCCGGCCAATACCTTTCAAGGAAGGACATGCATCAATCATATCTTTTCTCACTGTGGTAGCTGAGCGCACGAGAATAACATCGATTTGCTCCTCGTTGATATAATCAATCAGTTGATTTTGGGCAACTTTTGTGGTTGATAGCTCGTGGCCCGAGGCCTGAATAGCTGCAGCTCCTGAAGCTGAGATTCCGTCGTTAGCTAATACTTTCATTTAGAATTTATTTTCAAGTTCTTTCATACAATCTACAAGCGCAGCAACACTATCAAGATCCATGGCATTGTACATGGAAGCTCTATATCCACCTACAGAACGGTGGCCATTCACGCCAGAGATGTTCTTCTCAGCGATCATCGCGTCAAAAGCTTCTTTATGTATCGCTTCGTCGTTCAATAAGAAACATGCATTCATTGTAGAACGATCTTCAACAGCTGCGGTACCCACAAACAATGGGTTGCGGTCTATCTCGTTGTAGAGCAATGCTGCTTTTTCTTCATTGCGCTGTTGAGCTGCTTCTACCCCACCATTGGCTTTCAACCAACGTAAGGTCAACATACTTACATACACAGAGAATACAGGAGGTGTATTGAACATACTTCCTTTTGAAATATGCGTGTTGTAGTCCAGCATCGTCGGAATGTAGCGTCCCGATTTACCCAAAGCGTCCTTTTTCACAATAACCAAAGTCGCACCTGCAGGCCCCAAGTTCTTCTGAGCTCCAGCATAGATCAAATCAAATTTGCTCACATCTATAGGACGTGAGAATATATCTGAACTCATATCACAAATCAACGGTGCCTCAGTTTGAGGAAACTCTTTAATCTGCGTACCGTAAATGGTGTTGTTCGATGTGCAGTGGAAGTAATCGGCGTTATCATCAATCGCGTACCCTTTGGGAATATAGTTGTAGTTGGCATCCTTCGAAGAGGCAACTACTTCCGCGTTCCCTAGACCGGCTGCTTCTTTATACGCCTTAGAAGACCAAGCACCGGTATCTAAATACTGTCCAGTACCGTTTTCGCTCAAAAAGTTGAACGCGAGCATTGCAAACTGCATCGAAGCACCGCCTTGTAAAAAGAGTACTTCGTGCGTATCGGGGACATTCAGCTGCTCTTTCACGAGCGCAACGGCCTCATCCATTACAGCAACAAAGCTTTTGCTGCGGTGTGATATTTCTATCACAGACAACCCTAGACTGTCAAAATTTATCAAAGATTCAGAGGCCTCTTTGAATACTTCTTGCGGCAGAATACACGGTCCAGCAGAGAAATTATGCGTTTTCATTTTTGCATTTATTAAATGAGCTACAAAACTAAAATGTTCTATAACCAATAAGGATAAAGCGGAAGAAAAGTTTCGGTTAATATCCACGAGCTTTCCACAAATTCCACTTCGTTGGTTGAGCGGTCACAATTAACCCTCAATTCTGCCACGTAGTGCGTAACTTTGGTCCTCATTATTTGAATTAAATAACCACAAATATGTCTAACGGAATTTTCAACGTACCGGTTGCATCAAACGAACCTATCTATGATTATGCACCAGGTACCCCAGAAAGAGAAGCACTCCTGGCTTCCTACAAAGAGCAATATGCAGCCACTGTAGATGTACCTATGTACATCGGAGGTGAAGAAGTTCGCACGGGTCAACTGGGTAAACTAACCCCTCCGCACGAGCACAGCCACGTTCTAGGTCACTACCACATTGGTGACGAAAGCCACGTAAAGGCTGCAGTGGACAGTGCTCTTGCAGCACGCAAGCAATGGGGTGCCATGCCTTGGGAGCACAGAGCCGCAATCTTTCTAAAAGCTGCTGAGCTAATCAGCACGAAATACCGTTACAAAATAAATGCTGCAACGATGCTTGCGCAGGGTAAAAACTGCTTCCAAGCAGAGATTGATGCCGTATGTGAGTTCGCCGATTTCTTGCGCTTCAACGTTGAATATATGACGCAGATCTACAGCGACCAGCCTGAAAGTGCTCCTGGCATTTGGAATCGTTTAGAATACCGCCCTCTTGAAGGCTTTGTATTCGCTGTAACTCCGTTCAACTTCACAGCCATTGCTGGAAACCTTCCAGCAACACCTGCACTCATGGGGAACACTGTGGTATGGAAACCTGCAGACAGCCAAATTTTCTCTGCCAACGTAGTGATGGAAATTTTTAAAGAGGCTGGTTTACCGGACGGTGTCATCAACCTCATCTACGTAGACGGCCCTGTCGCGGGAGATTACATCTTTAGCCACAGAGACTTCGCTGGTCTGCACTTCACAGGATCTACCGCGGTCTTCCAGCACTTATGGAAGACCATTGGAACGAACATTGACAAATACCGTGCTTACCCACGTATCGTAGGCGAAACTGGCGGTAAAGACTTTGTAGTGGCACATCCGTCGGCACCCGCTCAGCAAGTGGTTACAGCACTTTCACGTGGAGCCTTTGAATTCCAAGGGCAGAAATGTTCTGCTGCTTCTCGTGCTTACATACCTTCAAGTATGTGGCCAGCAGTAAAAGAAGGCCTATTGGCAGATATCGCCACATTTAAAATGGGGTCTCCTGAAGATATGGGCAACTTCATCAATGCAGTCATTGACGAGCGTGCCTTTGATAAAATTGCTTCTTACATCGACTTCGTCAAGGAACAAGACGATGCGGAAATCATCGCAGGTGGCAGCTACGACAAGAGCGTAGGTTACTTTATAGAGCCAACCGTAGTAGTTACTTCAAATCCTAAGTTCCGCACCATGGTAGAAGAAATCTTCGGCCCTGTGCTTACTATCTACGTTTACGAAGATGCCGATTGGGCTGCAACTCTAGAGTTGGTCGACAATACCTCAGATTACGCCTTAACCGGTGCGATCTACTCTGCGGACCGCTATGCTGCTATCGAAGCGATGAACGCCCTAGAAAATGCTGCCGGTAATTTCTACATCAATGACAAGCCAACAGGTGCAGTCGTTGGCCAGCAACCGTTTGGCGGAAGCCGCGGCTCAGGAACAAACGATAAGGCCGGTTCTTACATGAACCTACTTCGTTGGGTAAACGCTCGCACGATTAAGGAGTGCTTGGTTCCTCCAACGGATTACCGTTACCCATTCTTGGGATAATACAGAGATTGAAAATAAAAAGGGCGCCCAATGGGCGCCCTTTTTTATGGGTCTTAATTGACTTTGTAATTGAATCGAATCGCGTACAATAAGACAGGCATTCGAGCGCCAAAATTGTACCCTAACTTCCAAGCCGTCTCACCGTAAAAATCTGCATTTGGACCCGCCCAATTTCTTGTTCTCCCACGTTCTGCAGCCAATATCATATCTATGCGCGATGCGTCCTGCAATGGAGTGAGTAGAACCACTTCACCAAAATCGTCGTAATAGAATCCATCCGTGAACTTATAATTGGTAAACCCGGCGTTCATAGTCAATCCAAAGTAGGTTTCTCGATTAGCGTTCCACATAGCAGTGTTTTGCCAATACCAGCGCCGTCCGAATTCGAAACGCCCGTAGTTCTGGGTCTCAACGTACAAATTGAAATTGTAGTTCGCACTTTCCACACTGTTGCTCCCTCTGAGGAATCCGTGAGTATATAAAAGCCAACCCGAGCGTTGTGTACGGTATTCTACACCCGCATCAAAATAGCCGAAAGGCATTGTTAAAGGATTCCCCTTCACCACTAATGATGGAACATTCTGCTTGAAACGATCAACAATTCGTACGCCGGGTTGAACCAAGCGCTGGGCATTTAACGACATGGTGCAAATGAAACCCGCCATTAACAAGCTGTATCTGAGCAATGATTTCTTATTCATAATCAACAACTTAAGATTTAACTTTTGGTACATGGAATCCTTGAATCTCCTTTCTAGTGAGGTAAACCACCTTCTTTGTCTCAAAGAACTCGTCCGAAAAGAATTGGTTCAAATGGGTGAGCTGCGCCTTTAGCGGTCCCAGCTCCTCTGCCAAATCTCCCCCTTTCAAATACAACAAGCCGTTTGGACGCTTGTCGTCAAAGTTTTTCTTGGTCAATTTTCCTTTGATCCATGGTATAAAGCGTTGCATATGAGTCACCGCACGAGAGACTACAAAGTCATATTGGTACTTCAATTCCTCAGCGCGAACATGCGAGCCTTCCACATTCTCCAATCCAAGCGCCTCTGCGACCGCATTGACAACTTTGATCTTCTTACCAATGGAATCGACCAAATGAAATTCTGTTTCGGGAAAGAGAATGGCCAATGGAATACCGGGAAAACCACCACCTGTACCCACATCAAGTACTACCTGCCCCGGCAAGAAATCATAGACCTTCGCTATACCTAAACTGTGCAAGACGTGCTTTAAGTAAAAGGACTCCATATCCTTGCGACTAATGACATTGATCTTAGCATTCCACTCCTCATAAAGAGGCCCAAGACGCTCAAATTGCTCCTTCTGTTTCTGGGTCAATTCTGGAAAGTGCTCGAAAATAAGTTCTGCTGTATACATGTGGCAAAGATATGCCCGGCAGTTGGTACTTTTGTGCCTAATGAAATTCCAACTCGAACATACCGATCCAAAGAGTTCTGCACGCGCAGGAACCATCACCACAGATCACGGTCAAATACAAACGCCTATCTTCATGCCCGTAGGAACTGCGGGTACCGTGAAGGGTGTACATACCAAAGACCTGAAGGAGGATACCAAAGCCCAAATCATCTTGGGCAATACCTACCACCTCTTCTTACGTCCTGGAACGGGCATATTGAAAGACGCCGGCGGTCTGCACAAGTTCAACGGTTGGGATCGACCTATTCTTACGGACAGCGGCGGCTACCAGGTCTACAGTCTCGCCAACCAGCGCAAGATCACCGAGGAAGGTGCCACCTTTGCCTCTCACATTGACGGAACCAAACACTTGTTCACTCCTGAACGCGTCATGGACATCCAGCGTGAGATTGGTGCAGATATCATCATGGCCTTCGATGAATGTCCACCTTATCCAAGCACTTACGATTACGCTAAAAAGTCCATGCACATGACCCACCGTTGGCTCGATCGATGCTTTGACCGCTTGGACCAAGTGGAACCCCTGTACGGCTACAATCAAACGCTTTTCCCAATCATCCAAGGCTCTACCTACGAGGACCTCAGAAATGAATCTGCAGAATATATCGCAGGTAAAAATGCGGACGGTAATGCCATTGGGGGCCTCAGCGTTGGTGAACCTGCTGAAGAAATGTACAAACATGCTGCAGGTGCATGTGCCATCTTGCCAAAAGATAAACCGCGGTACCTCATGGGTGTAGGAACGCCCGCAAACATCTTGGAGAACATCAGCCTCGGGGTAGATATGTTTGACTGTGTCATGCCTACTCGCAATGGGCGTAATGGACAAATCTTTACCAGCGAAGGCATCGTGAATATCCGCAACAAAAAATGGGAAAATGTACACGAGCCTCTTGACCCGAACGGAACAAGCTTCGTGGACAGCCAATATACCAAGGCATACGTGCGCCATCTCATACATAGCAAGGAAAGCCTGGGCGCTCAAATTGCCTCGATGCACAACATCCGCTTTTACCTATGGTTGGTAGAACAAGCGCGCGCGCACATCATCGCCGGTGATTTTGCAAGCTGGAAAAACGAGATGGTTCCGAAATTAGAGCGTAGATTGTAGTTGTGAACAAGTTGGATTGGTACATACTGCGCAAATTCATGGGCAGCTTCTTTTTGACCATGATTTTAATCTTGGCCATTGCTATCGTTTTCGACATTAGCGAAAAGATCGATGATTTCCAAAATGGTGCGACCATGAACGAAATTGTCTTTGATTACTACATCAATTTCGTCGCTTTTTACGGCAACCTATTCAGCGCACTCATTCTATTCATATCGACCATTTGGTTTACCTCTAGAATAGCCTCAAACACAGAAGTAGTGGCCATCCTGACTTCAGGTACCAGCTTTAATAGGCTCCTTCGTCCCTACTTCATTGGGGCTACCATCATCTGTATTCTATCCTTAACATTAAATCACTTGTTGGTACCTCAAACCAACATCAAGCGGATTGCCTTCGAGGAGAAGTATATCACAGGGGTGAATCGTCCCATCAACCAAAAAGTACACAGGCAGGTTCTACCTGGCCATTATGTATACTTCGAAACCTTCTCAGGCCTTCGCCAAAGCGGGTACCAATTCACTTATGAAACCTTCGACGATCACCGACTAATATCCAAACTGAGTGCTGATTTCGTTCGTTTAGATACCGCAACTGGTGCTTGGCGCCTTGACAACTATCGCCTAAGAACGGTAGACAGTCTTGGCAATGAATTCATAGCGACGGGCAGACGATTAGACACGGTTCTTCAATTTTCTTCGGAGCAAATCGCACCTAAGCTGAGCTCCATAGCCACCATGAATTCAAAAGAACTCAGCGCCTTTATTGCCCAAGAAGAAATTACTGGGAACGAAAACATCGCATCGTATCAAATGGAGATGCAGCGCCGTTCCTCCTACCCGCTTAGCTCTTATGTATTTGTTTTGCTCGCCGTATCCTTGGCAAGCCAGAAGAAACGCGGAGGACTTGGTATTAATATTGCCATCGGATTGGTTATTTGTGCGGTCTATGTTTTCGCCATGCAAATCTCTCAAACCTTTGCAACTACAGGAGTTTTATCTTCCGATAAATGGTTGGGGAAAACATTGATGTGGATTCATATTCAACCCGCGGAATTTGCGATCTGGTTACCTAACCTACTGTTTGCGATCATCGCTGTTTGGCGGTACAATAAAGCGCCAAAATAAAATGAATTCATATACCAAGGATCAACTCAATCTGCACTTCATTGTGTTCATCTGGGGCTTCACCGCCATCCTCGGTAAGTTCATTAGTATCGATGCTTTAGCATTGGTTTACAACCGTACAGCAATTACGTCGGTAGCCATTGGAATATACCTCCTTGTCTTAAAAAGAGGCTTTAAGGCCAATTCAAAGGACCTTCTCTTCATGTGGCTTTGCGGTATTCTCATCGCGGTCCATTGGATCACCTTTTTCGGAGCCATCAAAATTTCAAACGTCAGCATCACGCTGGCAGGTGTTTCTACTGGAGCCCTTTGGTCGTCGTTGCTAAGTCCGATTTTATCCAAAACAAAGTTCGATCCTATAGAACTCCTGCTCGGACTCTTAGTCATCTTGGGAATAGGTATAGTTTTTTACGAAGAACCCAATACGGCTGATATTCGACACTTGTCCTATTTTGGTTTCGAGCTGACGAATTTTCAATTGGGACTCATCATCGCTCTTTTCAGCTCGATGCTCAGTGCCTCCTTTAGCATACTCAACAAGCAACTGGTGACGCGTTATCCCAAACCCGTCCAAGTCACTTTCTGGGAGCTCACTTTTGCGTTCCTTTCTATAGTCATCTACTCGCTCATTGTCGGTGATAATCCTATGAACCTGTGGGCAACACAAAATTCTGATTGGATCTACATCGCCATCCTCGCACTTGCATGTACCGCCTATCCATTCATTAAAAGTGTCGAACTGCTTAAACGCCTGACGCCCTTCAGTGTGATGCTCGCAATTAATCTTGAACCGGTTTACGGCATCCTCTTGGCAGCATTATTTTTCGGAGCTTCCGAAAGCATGTCTCCCCAATTTTACATCGGGGTATTTATCATATTAGGAACCGTTATCGCCAACGGTATTATAAAAGCACGCAAAAGAAAAGGCTAAAGCAATTTGTTTTGGTATTTTGCGGGCTGTGAAAACACATGAAACATGGAATATCTTTCTTTCGAAAAACCTATCGAAGAGCTTGAAATTCAACTAAATAAAGCTCTTGAACTGGCAGATGAAACGGGCGTTGATATGGCAAAAACCATAGACGACATCCGCAAAAAGCTAGTGGATAAGAAAAAGGAAATCTACGGGAACTTAAGCGCTTGGGAGCGAGTTCAACTCTCTCGTCACCCACAGCGTCCATATACACAGGCGTACATCGATGCGCTGACCGAAGGCAATTTTATTGAATTACACGGCGATCGCGGCGTGAAAGACGATAAAGCCATGATTGGCGGTTGGGGCAAAATGGGCGACCAAACTTACATGTTCATCGGCCAGCAAAAAGGGGTGAACACAAAAATGCGTCAGTACCGCAACTTTGGCATGGCGAATCCTGAAGGGTACCGCAAAGCACTTCGATTGATGAAACAAGCTGAAAAGTTTGGCAGACCTATTGTAACTTTAATCGATACCCCTGGAGCTTTCCCTGGTTTGGAAGCTGAGGAACGTGGACAAGGCGAAGCCATTGCTAAGAACATCATGGAGATGTCTCGTCTTAAAGTTCCTGTGATTTGTATCATCATTGGCGAAGGGGCATCAGGAGGTGCTATCGGCATTGGTGTTGGCGATAAAGTATTAATGCTTGAGAACACCTGGTATTCAGTAATATCTCCTGAAAGCTGTTCTTCCATTCTTTGGAGGTCTTGGGACCACAAAGAGAAGGCAGCAGAAGCCTTAAAATTGACAGCCACTGACATGAAGAAAAATGGATTGATCGACGGCATCATCAAGGAGCCATTAGGCGGTGCACATGCACATCCAGAATTGATCTTTGAAGAAGTTAAAAAGGCAATCATTAAGCATACAAAAGCATTAAGCAAATTGAACCCTGAAGAACGCGTGGAACAGCGCATGGAAAAGTTCTTTAATATGGGTGTATACGCTGAATAAGAATTATGGAAGACCCGCAATACAGCAATCAAGCGCCAAGAAATCTTGGACAGACTACCAACCTGACTGCAGGTGGCCGAGTACCGCCACAAGCAGTTGATTTGGAGGAAGCTGTATTGGGTGCACTTCTCATTGATAAGAATGCGTTAGCCAAGGTTATTGACATCTTGCACCCTGAGGCATTCTACAAGGAGCAACACAAGAACATTTACAAGTCCATCACCATCCTATTTGGTGATAACCAACCTGTAGATATTCTAACTGTTGCCGCGGAACTGCGCAAAGAGGGCATCATTAAAAAAGCTGGTGGTGAGTCTTACCTCGCACAGCTCAGCCAAAAAGTAAGTTCTGGTGCGCACATTGAGTACCACGCGCGCATTATTCTTCAAAAACACATTCAACGCGAGTTAGTGCGTATTTCTTCAGAGATTATCGAGAGTGCTTTTGATGAGACTACCGATGTCTTAGAACTGTTGGACAATGCCGAGCAAAAGCTATTCGAAGTTGCCCAAGGGAACTTGAAAAGAAATTACGAAAGCGCGGAAGACCTCATTCGTCAAGCCATCGATAAGATTGAGAATATCTCTAAGCAAGAAGGACTTTCGGGTGTGCCATCAGGTTTTGCTGCATTAGACCGTGTTACTTCGGGTTGGCAACCTTCAGATTTGATCATTCTCGCCGCTCGTCCAGGTATGGGTAAGACTGCATTTGTACTATCCATGGCTAGAAACATGGCGGTAGAACACCAGAAAAAAGTCGCTGTATTCTCACTTGAGATGTCATCTGTTCAGCTGATTACTAGGATCATATCTTCCGAAACTGGACTAAGCTCTGAGAAACTCCGTAAGGGTGATTTAACGGACAGGGAATGGAACAACCTTACTTCAGGCGTAAAAGACTTGGAAAAAGCCAACCTCTTCATTGACGACACTCCAGCACTCTCTGTGTTCGACCTTCGTGCAAAAGTTCGTCGTCTCGCTAGTACACAGGGACTAGATTTAATTATCATTGATTACCTGCAGTTGATGACTGTAGGAGGATCTAAGACCCAAGGAAACCGTGAGCAAGAAATCTCAACCATCTCTCGTTCATTGAAGTCTATCGCGAAAGAACTCAATGTGCCTGTAATCGCACTTTCACAGCTTTCGCGTGCTGTTGAAACACGATCTACTTCAAAGCGTCCTCAGCTAAGTGACCTTCGTGAATCTGGTGCTATCGAGCAGGATGCTGATATCGTAAGCTTTATTTACCGCCCGCAATACTACGGCATTGAAGAATGGGAAGATGGAGACCCTTCAGAGAACCAAGCCGAAATTATTATTGCAAAACACCGTAACGGTTCTTTAGAAGATGTTCGACTTCGTTTCATCGGGGAACTTGCCAAATTCGCTGACCTTGATCAAGGGTCCACAATGATGATGGAAAGTAAAATGAACGAAGGTGGCGGAGGAGGCTATGGCGGAGGGGTTAATCCTTCTAACGACGGATACGATAATCTTCCTACACCAGGTCTTGACGGAGGCGATGTACCGTTCTAAACACGCCATATTCACGCTATTCTTTTCGCTATTACTTGGCGCCGCAAAGGGCCAAATGCTCATTCCTATGGATTACGAAGGACAGAGCGACCACTTGAAAGCCTACGGTCTTGTCTATGAGGCGATAGCTTCTGGGTACGATTGCCATTGGTTACTCAACTACAGAGGTGGGTCTTTTGCCATCCTAGATGGAGATCAGAACATCATAGAAAAAGCCCTGCGTAAGGGCATATCCTACGAAAACAGCAGTGCCCAGGCACTGCTAAACCTAATGGCTGAACTCAAAAGCCCAAGCACGAATACCAACAGTATTGAACTTGAAAGGGTACCTAAAATTGCCGTTTATTCTCCAGCGGGCAAACAGCCTTGGGACGATGCGGTTACGCTCGTGCTTACCTATGCCGAAATTCCATTTGTCACCATATACGATGAGGAAATACTCAATGGACAGCTAGAAGAATATGAATGGCTCCACCTCCACCATGAAGACTTCACAGGGCAATACGGTAAATTCTATGGAGCGTACAGAGATGCGGCATGGTACATCAATCAAAAGGCGCAGTTCGAAGCAGATGCACGTGCGTTGGGCTATTCTAAAGTAAGCCAAGTCAAAGGTGCTGTGGCAAAAACCATTTCATCGTACGTCAATAATGGTGGCTTTCTCTTCGCAATGTGTTCCGCAACCGATTCCTATGACATTGCCTTAGCTGCCGAGGGTGTAGACATTTGTGAAAGTATGTTTGACGGAGACCCCTCTGCTCCAGGAGCAGCGCTTCAGTTAGACCATTCAAAGTGCTTTGCCTTTGAAAATTTTAGATTGGAAACCAACCCCCTTCGGTACGAGTATTCATCCATTGACATCACCGAGAAACGGGTGCGTAAATTGAAAGAAAACCAAGACTACTTCGAGCTATTTGATTTTTCGGCCAAATACGACGTGGTACCCACCATCTTGGTTCAAAACCACACTTCGCTTGTCAAAAGCTTTTACGGACAAACCACCGCCTATAGCCCCGAAACTCTTAAGCCGTCAACTACTGTATTAGGTTCAAATAAGGTGGATAACGCCGCCCGATACATTCATGGTACCTTTGGGGAGGGGTATTGGACTTTTTACGGCGGCCACGATCCGGAGGATTACCAACACCGCGTGGGCGATGAGCCTACCAATCTAATGAATCATCCCAATAGCGCTGGTTATCGATTGATTCTAAACAATATTCTTTTCCCTGCCGCTAAGAAACCGCCGCAGAAAACTTAGTTAAACAAGGTCCAGCGAGCACTCAGCTGAACCCAACGATCCGTCCTCGGTGTTGCACCGAAAGCATAGTAATTGTAATCTGTTAATCCTTCAAGGGCATTCAATACTCGCACGCCGGCTATAAAATTCGCTATTCGCGCTTCAAAAAAGGCAGTTGCCCAAGGATAACTCCCGGCCAAATGATCGGTTTGCATGGCCCAGATAGGCACACCCACCAAATACGTCGGCGTATAGAAAGCGTCCTCAATACTTACATTAATCCCCGCCTTCAACTCAAACCTTGTTCCGATACTCGTTTTATAATTTACCTCTGTGAATCCACCCCAATTCGGTGTGGCGAATCCGCCAAACGAAGATTTGTAGGCGCCATATCCTTGTATACTCAAGTTCAAGCCTTTCCTATCACTCGTTATTCCGACCTGTGCCCTAGTGTAGATCCCGTCCCAAGTTCCTAACTCATCGAAAGATTCTAGATAACGCATACCGTTTATCTGTGCACCGTAAAGGAGCAACTCCTTTTTCCAGCGCTCCCCTTGCTTCCAATCTAACCTTGACTCATTCTTAAAGTAAGAAACCTCGATATCTCTAAAATCATATGAATACCCATAGAGTTGCTCGAATCGGTACATCTGAGGTTGGTACAGGAAATTAACTCCAACAGAAAAATCACCAGGGAGCTTCGGTATGGAAACCTTGTTTCGCAGATTATAACCACCGGCATTGAAACCTAGAAGATGTACCACATAGGTTCCTCTAAAAGAAAATAAGTTTTCTCGATTTAAGGCAAATATTCCCTGAGCTCTAACATAGGGTTGTAGTTTGCTACTGAACGATGTTGTAGTCGCACTGCTATCTGTTCTAAATGCATCCCAGCCTCCTGAATTACTCTCTAAGTTCTCCATCCCGGCATGGACCTGTAAAGCGTAGTACGCTCTAGTTGATGACAGCATACCTAAAACCTTATCGTATTGCAATACTAACTCTGCACTTGTCAATCGTAACGAATCATTATAATACAGCGTTCTACTGTCCAATTCTGGTTGAACAGTCGTGCTGTCCCAAAAGTATTCGGTCTGTTGTAAATCGTTTTGAACTGCCCAGGCCGCACTCCTCAGCTGCGCTTTAATTGTGATATCCTTTAAATGACGATAATACATGAAACGCAAGCGTTCTTCATACAATTCACCACGGTTGTTGGCCACGCTAAAGTTTCTGCGTAAAGTGGGCACATTACTTTCAAAGAAATTAGGAGAATTGAGCCCGCCGTGCTGACCACTCCTTGTATTAAAGAAACTAAATTCGAAACCATGCAACGGTAAGGTTCGCTTACCATCTTTGTAGACGCCGTCCTGTCGCATTTTGATATTTAGATCATGTCCGTCAGTTCCTTCATTACGGTATAATCCTAAAGCGTTCGAGCGTAAATAATCGACCCAAAGTTGCTTAGCAGAATCTACCGGGGACATCGTCTTTAAACCAAAGAGCTGGCCACCACCGATACCCGTAAGTACGCTTAAATCCGTTTTAGGTGAGCTAGCACTGTGATAATTCGGCATCTTTAGGTAAGATCTTGAAAACTGATGCCAACCGTCCAATGATGGAGATATGTATGGATTTAACGCATCGTACTGTATTCCGCCTATGGCTGAATTCTCTCGTACAGCCCACTCCCACGAGTTCGACCTCCATATTTCATTTTCAGCCTTATTATTCATTAAGAGCGTAAGGCTATCTTTAGGGTCATTCTCAAAGCTTACAAAATACCCTTGGTTATAAACCACTGTTCTAAAACCTCCAGTACTGAAAGTATGTAGCTCGTCATCTGTAGAATCTTGAACTTCGTATACACTTACACTCGTACCAACAATATTGCTTAAGTCGCGGTAAGTACTTGTATCCGTTTGACCAAATACGCCGGTAGAAAACAAAAAGAGTAAAGAAGTAAATAAGACAGGCCTCATACGGGCGTAAACTTAATCAATAATGCTGCAATAACGCATAAACCCTAAGTTTAGCGCATAAAAAAAGCCCACTCTATTGCTAGAATGGGCTTCAGAAAAATGGCGGCGACCTACTCTCCCGGAAAAACCAGTACCATCGGCGCTAATGTGCTTAACTACTCTGTTCGGAATGGGAAGAGGTGATCCACACTGCGATAACCACCATAAACTTTAAATAAGTTTAATGTATAACACATTGGTATATGAACATATAGAGCTCTCGTCTTAGAAAGCCACGGGTAATTAGTACTTCTCAGCTATGACATTACTGCCTTTACACTTGAAGCCTATCAACGTCCTAATCTCGAACGACCCTTAAGGGAAATCTCATCTTGAGGTGGGCTTCGCACTTATATGCTTTCAGTGCTTATCCCAACCAGCCGTAGCTACCCTGCGGTGCATCTGGCGATACAACAGGTACACTAGAGGGCTGTCCAACTCGGTCCTCTCGTACTAAAGTCAGCTCCTCTCAAATTTCCAACGCCCACAGCAGATAGAGACCGAACTGTCTCGCGACGTTCTGAACCCA
>CATAPZ010000012.1:0-4241 GCA_949486955.1 Cryomorphaceae bacterium
GCCAAGGATTGAAAGTGGGTTGTATCGAAGAAATTGCCTACGAGCAAGGCTTCATTGATGCGGAGCAGCTTAAACAAATTGCGGAGCCACTCGTTAAGAGCGGGTACGGTAAGTACCTACTGAAATTGCTCAAATAACATGAAAAACCTCGCCGCCTTACAATCACTTTTCCAGAAAGAAATCGACACCTTGAACTTGGGGGAGGCTCCTGCCAAGCTCTATAATCCGATGCATTATATCATGCAGTTGGGTGGTAAGCGTTTACGACCGATTCTTTCGCTCATGGGCGCCCAGATTTATGGCGATCCATCCAAGGCCATGCCACAAGCAATGGCCATTGAGTTGTTCCATAATTTCTCCTTAATTCACGATGATATCATGGATGCTGCGCCATTGCGTCGCGGCAAGACCACGGTACATATTAAATGGGACGAAAACGTAGGTATCTTAAGTGGTGACGGTATGCTCGTGAAAGCCTACCAATTCATTGCGCAGTGCGATCCTGCCATCCTTCCTGAGGTACTTGGCACTTTCTCTCAGACGGCGCTTGAAGTTTGTGAGGGTCAGCAAATGGACATGGACTTTGAAACCATGGACGAGGTAGAAGCCGATACCTACATTAAAATGATTCAGTTCAAGACTTCAGTCTTGCTCGGTTGCGCAATGAAAGTCGGTGCCCTCGTCGGTGGTGGTTCTAAGGAAGATGCAGATGCGCTGTACCAGTTTGCGCTATTGCTCGGTACCTCGTTCCAGATTAAAGACGATTATTTGGATGTGTACGGTGATCCGGAGAAGTTCGGAAAGCAAGTAGGTGGCGATATCCTGAGCAATAAGAAAACCTTGTTGTGGATTGAAGCGCAGCGTCGCGCAGCGATACAAGGCATAGACTTTTCTTCGTACAGCAACATGGAGCCCAATGAAGAGAAGGTGCACAGTTTCCAGGAGTTGTACAAAATCCTTGCAGTGGATACCTACGCTAAAGAGCAGATTGACCACTATTACGCCTTAAGTCTTGAGGCATTGGATAAGGTGAGTGTGGATGCTGAAAGATTGGCGCCATTGCGCGAGTTTGCAGCTTGGCTGTACGCACGCGAGTCTTAATTGAATTGGACCTTTATTAACCCACTATTTCGGGTTATTTTTGCGGCTTAATCACTTTATCATGAATGTATTGGTATTGGGCTCAGGCGGCCGCGAACATGCTTTATCACACAAGATTTCTCAAAGCGCGAAATGCGACAAATTATTCATTGCTCCCGGTAATGGCGGCACTGGCGCATTAGGCGAGAACGTTAGCTTGAACATCGAGGACGCTGCAGAAGTAGGCGCTTTTGTTAAGGCCAATTCCATTGATATCGTAGTCGTGGGGCCAGAAGCACCGCTAGTGGCTGGTGTTCATGACGGTCTAAAAACAGATCCATCCTTGGCTGATCTCGTTGTGGTAGGTCCGCGTCAGGCGGCGGCAGAATTAGAAGGGTCGAAAGACTTTGCCAAAGAGTTTATGATGCGTCACAACATCCCAACGGCGGCGTACCAAACATTTACTAAGGATACCTTAGAGGAAGGTCAGGCCTTCTTGGAGACGCTAGATGCACCTTATGTACTGAAGGCAGACGGTCTTGCAGCAGGTAAAGGGGTATTGATTATTGAAGACATTGACGAGGCAAAGGAAGAGCTCAAAAACATGTTGGTAGATGCCAAATTTGGCGATGCTTCATCACGCGTGGTTATTGAGGAGTTCCTTGCTGGAATAGAATTCAGCATCTTCGCATTGACCGATGGAAAAGGCGGTTATGCCTTGTTGCCGGAGGCGAAAGATTATAAAAGAATAGGCGAAGGCGATACGGGATTAAATACCGGTGGTATGGGTGCTGTTAGTCCAGTACCATTCTTCGACGAGGCATTGCGCGAGCGCACTGTTCGTGAGATCATCGAGCCTACCATTCAAGGATTGGTAAAAGATAATTTGCCGTACCAAGGCTTTGTTTTCTTTGGTCTCATCAATACTTCAAAAGGGCCTAAGGTGATTGAGTATAACGTCCGCATGGGTGATCCGGAGACTGAGGTGGTTATTCCACGTTTGGAAACGGATATCGTAGATCTATTTGTGGCGATGCACAACGGCACTTTGGATCAGATTGACGTGCAGGTAACGACACAGACTGCAGCAACAGTAATGGCTGTTAGTGGTGGTTACCCAGGCTCATATGAAAAAGGAAAAGTAATCGACGGTCTTCGCGATTTCGAAGGCACTACAGTATACCATGCAGGTACGAAGCCTGGTGAGCAAATTACCACTTCAGGCGGTCGTGTGATGGCCTTTACCAGCTTTGGTACCGATAAGGATGAAGCCCTTGCAAAGAGCTACGCTGCACTTAAAGAGGTGAGTTTTGAAGGCATGAATTACCGTACTGATATCGGTTTCGATCTATAATAAACATGCTCTCCAGCGCGCGAAGCGTGCGCTGGAGCAGCACAAACAAAAAAGCCCCGGCGTGAGCCGGGGCTTTTTGTAAAAGTTGATTTGAGATTAAGCTTCGCCGTTGGCTTTGTGCTTTCTCATCTGAAGTACCCAATAAATAAGACCACCTGCAATTACAGCCATGAATAGTCTATTCACAGAATTGCCTGCGATTGGAAGTATTTTAAAAGTTGCTTGGAACAAATCTCCTAAGCCTTCGAAGAAATTTCTTAACATAGCGTGAGCGTTTTACGCCGCTAAAATAACACACAAAAAGCAATGCTCCTTCGCCAATTTCGAAAGATTGATACTTATTCGTGGATTAAGCTTCTGCTGCTCGCGTTATGCACGGGTATTCTCGTGGGATTAGGTACGGATCAAGGCATCGTTGAAGTGGCTTTGACCACAATCTTGTTGGCGGTTACAGGGAGTTTATCAGGACTAATTTTCAGAGCGCGCTGGTCATTTAAAAGCACCAATTTTCGCTATGTCATTTTTGCGGCTTTTACAGTTTTGTGGTCGGTAGATTATGAGGTCTACGAATTGCTTGTATGGACGTTTCTCATCGAATTACAGTGGCAATTTGCGGAGACCTTCAGGTTGCGAAAGAACTCGTTTTGGCTGTTGAATAATGCCACGATAGCTGCATTAGTTCCAATCTTTGTGGGCGGAAATGGATTTTTATTCAGTGTTATTTCATTGTTATTGGTATTGCGCACTGCGAACATTCGTCCGGTACATGCTCTTCGTTGGCTGTTCGGATTCGGGTTTCCATTGGCGCTTATGTTGCCCCTCCAACACATGGGATGGGTGACGTTTGACACTGCCTTAAACCTCGAATACGGTTGGAATTTATATGTGTGGATTCCTCTCGGATTCATCTTCCTTGTGACGGCTAATCAGATTTTTAACTCTTACCGTCGAGCGAATCAGACCAATAAGATGCGCACAGTAGTTGCCTTTTACATGGTGCTATTAGGAGCGCTGGGTGCCTGGCAGGGCATGGGGCCATCGGCGTTTGCAACTGTGTTGGTGGGCTTGAGTTACCAGGGAGCCAATGCCTTGTACTATCTCAAACCGCGTTGGTACAACGAAATTTTTGCAATCCTCTTCTTAGCGTATAGCATATTGCTCATTTTCGGCGTTACCTTACCGATATGATGCATAAAGTTCTTCTTATCAGATACTCTGCCATTGGAGATTTACTCCTAACAGCTCCCGTTATCCGGGAGTTGAAGAAGGAGGGCGCACATATTACTCTTTTGGTTAAAGACCAATTCCGCACTACTGCAACCCTACTTGAAGGGGTGGATGCATTGCTTAGTTGGGAGAAGGATTCCAAAGCACTGCTTAAGACGGCTGCATCGGAGTATCATCGCATCATAGATTTGCAAGGGACAGCACAATCCAAGCGTTACGCACGAAAGATAAAATTACCTAGAGGAACATTTAAAAAGCCCTATTTGCGTCGGGCGCTCTTGTTGTTAACCAGAAGTAAGGCGCTCGCCTTGCCGTCCGTTGTGGAGCGCTATGCAGCGGCAGCCGGTGTGATGCTTTCTAAAGACAAGGTGGCCTTTGTATTGCCGGATGTGGCCGTATTCCAAGGGAAAATTGTTGCGGTCATTGGCGGAAGTCATGCGGGTAAGCGCCTAACAGCGGAGCAATGGTTGGAGATTCTTAAGTCGAAACCTCAGGAGGAGCTTGTTCTCTTAGGCGGACCTAGTGACAAAGAATTGGCTGAGGAAATTAAAGCCGTATTGCCCAAGTGTGAAGATGCCAC
>CATAPZ010000013.1:0-4003 GCA_949486955.1 Cryomorphaceae bacterium
ACATCCGTCGGTTTTCCATGCCCTATAGCGCCTAAGGCCCAAGCAAGTCGCTCCAGCAATACCGCGTAACGCAACTCATGATCTATACCTAATTCCTGGGAAAGCCGCAATGAGGTAATCCACATCTTCGCACTATCCACATACTGTATGGTACGCACAGAGTAGTCTATAAAGGCACGAAGGAGTGTTGCAGGATCCTCTACCGAAATAAACTGTTGAATTTCATTCTGATAGCGATCGTCGCTTTGCTGGAGCAATTCTTCCACCAAACCTCGCTTGTTCTTAAAATGCCGAAATATAAGGCCTTCACTCACCCCTGCCTCCTGAGCAATTCGAGCGGTAGAAGTTGCCGCATACCCCTTTTCAGAAAACAAATCTAGGGCAGCAGATATAATGTCATTGCGTTTATTCGACATAGTAAGTAATCACTTACTAATATACTATAATTAGCAACGTCTTGACGTTCTCTTGGAAAATTTAGTGTGCTTCGAGCCAATTCGCTCCAGTTCCTACCTCCGCGACCATAGGAACAGCGAGGGAAACAGCCGCTTCCATCTTTTCAATGACCAATGATTTTAAAGCCTCTAATTCCTCAATACGAGCATCAAAAACCAATTCATCGTGAACCTGTAACAGCATTTTTGACTTCATATTGGCATCACGCATGGCACGATCAAGCTCAATCATGGCAAGTTTGATAATATCTGCTGCAGACCCTTGGATGGGTGCATTGACTGCGTTGCGTTCGCTGTGTCCGCGAACTACTGCATTACGGCTATCAATATCCTTTAAATAGCGACGTCGACCTGTGATCGTTTCAACATATCCCTTATCACGAGCAACGGCCACTTGTTTATCCATGTACTCCTTGATGCCTGGATAAGTTCTAAAGTATCCGTCAATGGCTGCTTTCGCTTCCTTACGGCTCATATCAGTTTGCTGACTCAATCCAAAAGCGCTCACCCCGTAGACGATACCAAAATTAACCGTTTTTGCATTCGAACGTTGTTCTCTAGTCACTTCTTCAGGAGCCACCTCAAACACCTTTGCTGCAGTAGCACGGTGAATGTCTTCGCCGTTCTTAAAAGCACTAATCATTGCCTCGTCGCCCGCTAATGCTGCAATAACACGGAGCTCAATCTGGCTGTAATCCGCCGCCATGAGTATGTGCTCTTCATTGGCAGGTACGAACATCGCACGCACCTTACGGCCGTTTTCTGTTCGGATTGGAATGTTTTGAAGATTAGGATTGGTCGAAGACAATCGACCCGTCGCAGCGACCGTCTGATTAAAGCTTGTGTGAATTCTACCCGTCACATCGTGAACCAATTCTGGCAAGGCGTCTACATACGTGCTCTTTAATTTCTTCAACTCGCGGAAGTTGAGAATATGCTCGATAATGGGATGGCTCTTGCGCAATCCTTCAAGTATCGCTTCGGAAGTGGCATATTGGCCGGTCTTTGTTTTCTTAGGCTTGTCCGAGAGCTTTAAATCATCGAACAACACCTCACCCAACTGTCGTGGGGAGCCCACATTAAACGGACGTCCTGCCATCTCAATGATCTCATGCTCTAATCGAACAATAATTTCACCCAATTCTCCACTGTAGCTATTCAGGGCATCTACATCCACCTTAATACCCTCGCGCTCCATACGAGCGAGCACAGGCACAAGCGGCATTTCAATATTGTGGAACACTTTATCTACGCCTGTTTCTGACAGTTTTGGCTCAAAAACCTGCTTGAGTTGGAAAGTGATATCCGCGTCTTCTGCCGCATAATCAAGCACCGCAGCCGGTTCAATATCGCGCATATTTTTCTGATTCTTTCCTTTCTTTCCAAGGATAGACTCAATGGAAATGGTCTCATAATTTAGATAAGTCTCTGCGAGAATATCCATATTATGGCGCATGTCGGGCTGAATCAAATAATGGGCGATCATCGTATCAAACAATGGCCCCTTCACCTCAACGCCATAGTTCATCAAGACACTCAAATCGTATTTAATGTTCTGGCCAATTTTTTCACCCGCACTATCCCAGAAAGGCTTAAACGCCATAAGCCACTCTTCGGCTTTTGCTCTATCCGCAGGCACCGGAACGTAATACGCCTTACCGGAAGCATACGAAAAACTCATACCTACGACTTCCGCATCCAAAACATTCAAAGAGGTAGTCTCAGTATCAAAGGCCACCGAAGACTTTTCAGCCAATAAGTAGGCCAACTGTCTTGCCTCCTCTAAAGTTTCAACGAGTTGATAAAGGTGGTCGGAATTGGCCACAGAATTTCTTGAACTTACCACAGCAGCCTCTTGTGTCGGCGCATCGTCTCCACCGAACAAACTCATTTGATCGTTGGACGTAAGCTTTACTTTCTTTGTTGGCGCTGGCGCAGCTTCGGCCGATTCCTCACCGGTTCTTTTTAATCCCAATCGACGGCCAAGCGTTCTAAACTCAAGCTCTTCGAAAATGTCCATCAAACCGTCCTGATCCCACGGGTCTCTAGTCAACGTTTCTGGTGCTAGATCAATAGGCACCTCTGTGATAATTCGCGCCAAACGCTTGGATAAAATACCCAGTTCGGCATTGTCACGAATCTTCTCTCCCAACTTTCCCTTAATCTCATCTGCATGTTCCAAGGTTTCTTCTAGCGAGCCGTATTGCTTCAACAGCTTGCTCGCTGTTTTTGCTCCTACTCCGGGTAGACCGGGGATATTGTCAACAGCATCGCCCATCATGCCTAAGTAGTCAATAACCTGCTGAACATTATCGAGGTCGAACTTCTCACAGACCTCAGCCTCGCCCCAAACTTCTGGAGGATTCCCCCCGCGCGCCGGGCGGTACATAAATATATTCTCGCTCACCAGCTGCCCAAAATCCTTATCAGGTGTCATCATGTAGGTGGTGAACCCTTCTTGCTCCGCTTTTTTTGCTAGGGTACCTATAACATCATCGGCCTCATAGCCTGGTACACCTAAGGCCGGAATTTTGAATGCCTCTAAAATTTTATGGATGTACGGAACAGCCAGTTTAATGGCCTCTGGGGTAGCATCTCTATTCGCCTTGTACTCTGGGAAGATTTCATGACGCTCTGTCGGCTGCGGCAAATCAAAACAAACAGCGATATGAGACGGATTCTCCTTACTTAATAGATCCAATAGTGCACTGGTAAAACCATAAATTGCAGAAGTATCTAAACCGCCTGAAGTAATGCGTGGATTCTTCGCAAAGGCGAAGTATGCACGAAAAATAAGCGCGTAAGCATCTAATAAAAACAGCTTTTTTTCAGCTGCAGGAGTGTCTTGACCCATGAGTGGAAATATTGAAATCGAAAGTTAGCTACTTCCCACTTAAATAACGAGTTTTGTGGACGGAAAACAATACGCTTCCCATGGCGTTGATACTCAGTATACATTCAGATATTATGATCTTTAGAATCCTCTTTACCCTGGGATTTGTACTTGCCATAGACCTATACGCCTATCAAGCTTTCAAAACCGTCTTCCGTTCTACCGCCACCCCATGGATTTATTGGGGAATTACGCTCGCCTACATCATTCTAAGTGTCAGCATTTCCGTGCTCATGAGCAGCGGTAAAGTAGATTATAAATACCTCGGTGTCCTGATGGGAGCAAGCATCTTGTTGGCCGTTCCAAAATTGGTCGCTGTCCTCCCATTATTGATCGAGGATATTACCCGTTTGGGCCAATTCCTTTTTCGTGCCGCCACTACCCAGCCTACCACCCTGCCGGGACGCCGAACCTTCATCTCACAGATTGCTTTAGGTCTCGCGGCCATTCCGTTTATTGCCATCATCGACGGTATTTGGAAAGGGCGCTACCGTTACCGGGTGATCAGCCACACTTTAGAATTTGAAGACCTGCCAGATGAATTCGACGGATTCACTATTGCTCAGATCTCCGACATTCATAGCGGATCCTTTGACAATCAAGAAAAGGTAGAATACGGTGTTCAAATGGTCAACGAACTCGGTGCAGATGCCAT
>CATAPZ010000014.1:0-3238 GCA_949486955.1 Cryomorphaceae bacterium
CGAATTGGAATGCGTTCCAAGAACACCTATTAAAATCTAAATAACCAGTACTGAGATTATGAAAGACAAGGGAAAACTCAAGCCGCTAACGTTCCTCTATGGATTTGGTGCCGCTGTGGTACTTGTAGGAGCGATGTTTAAGTTTTTGGGATGGAACTACGCCAACCAAATGTTCGTTGTAGGTCTTAGTATTGAGGCCTTAGTATTCTTAGTAAGTGCCTTTGAGCGCACGACTGAGGATAAAGAATACGAATGGGATAATGTATTTCCGCAATTGAACGGTGGTGAAGGCGAAGGTGCCGACACCCAAGGGTATTCAAAAGCAATGGAAGACTTTGGAAAGACGTTGAGCGCGTTGAATAAAGAAATGGCGGACATGGGTTCGGCATTGAAAGAGATGCGTTCGGGTATGGAAAAGGTGGGCAACCTGAGTGGTCAGGTGGATGAGCTCAGCAAAGAAGTGTCCAGCTACAACGGTCATCTGAAGCAGATGAACGCGAAATTCCAGGAATTCAGCAAGAAATAAGCCTGAATGGGGAATACGCTCAAAATACGCAAGTCTAAATACCTCTCTTACCAGAAGCAGGGGTTCTTGTATTTGGTTTTCATTCTCTTTTTGTTCTTCTCGCAGGCTGGGGAGTACGTGACGCACTACATGCATCTGGCAAAGACGCAGAAGGCGCTGAACGGCTACCTTGAAAGCAGGCTGGAAGGATTGGTACTGGAGGACGATGCTTCGAACGCATACCGCAACGATGTGTTGCAGCGGTTGGAGGAATTGGAAACCATTAATGAGGGCTTTGATGACTATGCAAGACTGAGTATTGCGGGTCCGGAACAATTCCGTGAAAACCAGTTCGCCGAACGTCGCGTGCGTCGTGGCGATTTGGGGGTGTTGTTTGCAGGATTGTGGGCGGATCAGCAGGCGCAGAGCAAAGGGAATTGGACCCCAGAGACCTTAGAGGATTACGACGGACGCATCTTCAACGCGACCGACTACTTTTTCAAAGAAACGCCAAACGCAGTCGTTCCATCTTTAGTGGAGCATGCGAAAACGGCCTTCCTCGTGGAAGCTTTGGAATCTTTAAACAAAGAAGCCCTAGTATTTGAGAAGTACAAAATGGAACGTTTGGAAGAGGCCAATTTCACGAGCGTCTTCAAAAAACGTCTTTTCCTGGGTGAAAATTTTGAAATGGCATTGCGCTCAACGGACGAGAGTGATAGCATAGAGGTCGTTACCATCAACTCAAAGGTGCAGCCTTTAAGTCGTGAAGATGGGGAGGCACAACTGTTCTACCGTCCTACGGCGTGGGGGAAATACTTTGTGGAAATTCAGACCCGTTCACAGCGCTTTTATACCTCTTTTGAGGTGGTGCGTCCGCGCATTCGCTTTGTGGCGCAAGAGGAATTGATCGATCTTACCCTAGGTCAGACTCAAAGCATCAGCATTGATGACAAGCTTTTGCCTCCGGAAGGGTTTGCCTTTGAAAGTGATTTTGCTACTACGAGTTATGAAAGTGGGGTTTTGAAGGTAACCCCAAGCACTACGGGTGAGTTTACATTGCGACTTTTTGTAGGGGAGGAACCTATGGATTCCGTTTCCATGGGCGCACGCGCACCAGAATTGCTTAGTGTGATGCTGGCAGATGCTTCGGGTGAGGCAGCGACTTTAGCGACGGCACACCGCATTCAAAGCGCAAATCCTGCGTTCCAAGTATTGAGTTATACCGCTACATTCTACCCACAAGACGGCAGTGCCCCGAAAGAGGTGCAGAGTTTATCGCGTTTGTTGCGCCCTGAGGTGCAGGATTGGGTGAGTAGTGGCGCGGGAACGTTGGTGATTAAGAACCTCAGTTTGTTGTCAAGCAACGGGACGACCCGTGTTGGCGCACAACCTTTAATCGTGGCGACGAATGAGTAATTGGATCAAAATAACGAAAGCGAAGCAGCTGCGTTACAAGCTGATCTCTGTGATGTACCTCATTTTCATCGCACTGAGTATCATTAATATACCTATAGAATGGTTGCACGTGAATAAATTCATGGCACCGTTACTTACAGAAACTACGATCGTGAGCATTGAGAATGAGGATCTCGATGCCGTGTACCAGAGTGTTGAGCAGACGAAGAGTGACTTTTATCTGGCCCTAGGGTTTGATGAAGCCACAGGAACCTACCGCGAACCCTTCGGCTATTCCGTTACGGATGCCTTTTTCATTTCCGAAGGACGCGGGAAGGGTCTTCAGGAGTCGTTGCAGGCAGTGCATGCCCATGCGGACAGATTGGGTCCGGAGCAATTGGCGCTTTTCAACGACCTGTTTGAAGAAGACCTGAACAATGGGTTGCTCGACGACGACAACCATTGGGCGAAGTGGAAATTTAAGCACGTACCCGCTTCCATGGCTGAGGTACTGCTGAATGAAATCATCCTGCGTGTTCGTTTGATCAGTGGCGACCTGGAATTTAAAGGCGGCAAAGGCGGCGGTCAGAACCAGAGCATCGTGGAATACGCGACTAACCTGGATTACCTCGTTTTTGGCGATACGTTGAAAGTAAAATCATCGCTTGCAAACATTAAAGCGACTGTGAGCATTGGCGGCGATTCCCTAGCCATGGCAGAAAAAGGAGATTTTCTGTATTTCGTACCCCGTACTACTGGAAACCACACCCTTACCCTTCGCGGTAAAACGGTGGAGGAGCAATACACTTTTACGGTGTTGCCTGCGCAGATTGCGAACCGCGAGCAAAAAGCCTTCATCACTTATTTTGAAGGCGCGGCTTCTACATTAGAGCTGGGCACGGTTATTAGCGGCGGTGCCGTGAACTGTTCCTGTGATCCAGAGGCAAAGTACCGCAACAGTACGCTGAGCTTCACGCCTAGTGCAGAAGGCTGGTGCCAGTTGCAACTGCGCGGCGCCAACGGCGTGGTCCTTTTGAATGATTCCGTCTACGTGCAGCCTGCGCCACGCCCCTACTTTAAAGTGAAGGGACTCGTGAACGGCGATAGATTACCTAAAGGGACGAACGAAGTGGCCCTCGAAGCCTTCCACCCGTCTGTTCCTGCGAACTACGAAGTGGTGTCCATCACCTACGAAAAATTAAGTGGTACTGCGGGCGATGAAACCGTGGAAAGCACTGAACTCTCATTAACCAACTATTCGGGAGCGGTTTGGATCAAAAAGGTGGTTGCCCAGAGCGGGAGCCAATTGTTTGAATCTGACCAGAACTTCCTTATTAC
>CATAPZ010000015.1:0-13545 GCA_949486955.1 Cryomorphaceae bacterium
AAAGTTGTTTGGATCACTGGAGCGAGCAGTGGCATAGGCCGTGCGCTTGCTGAAGCCTATTCAAATGCAGGTGCCTTCACCATTATCTCAGCACGTAGAGAAGAGTTGTTATTGGCTGTAAAAGACAGCCTAAGACAACCTGACACGTGTATGGTTCTTCCGCTCGACCTCAGTAAGCACGAGAATGCATCACAATGGACCCAACAAGCGCTCGCTTTTCAGGGACGTATCGATATACTCGTAAACAATGGCGGTTTAGGCCATTTAGGACGTGTTGAAGACATGGATTTTCAGGTAGAACGGAGAGTTTTAGAAGTGAACTTTTGGGCTTCAGTCGCACTTACCAAAGCAGTATTGCCAAACATGCTTGAGCGGCGTAGCGGGGAAATCTGGACCGTAGCTAGTATCCTTGCTTACTTCGGTAGCCCAAAACTGGCAGCCTATGCTGCGAGTAAATTCGCTGTGGCCGGTTACTTTGAATCGCTACAATACGAATTAGAAGGGTCAGGAGTTCACGCTGGAATACTCAGTCCTGGCTTCATCAATACCGCAGTTACCTTAAGTAGCCTAGGTCCTGATGGTACCCCCATTGGTAAAAACAGTGTGGCCCAGGAAAAGGGGATGTCCCCTAAAGAATTGGCCCAGAAATTCCTGAGAAAAACTCAGAAAACTAATCCGCCTAGACAAATCATTATTGGCAGGTACGAGCGATTCGCAGTGCCTTTCAAACGACTTTTACCCTCTATTTTCAGGGTAGTTTATGGAAAACTGACGAATGTCGCTCGCAAGTAAGTAGGGCTACACTTATATTTGGATTCAAATCGAACGAATTATGGCACAAGGAATTATTCAAGACGCGTACTTAAAGGCAGAGCATGCCAAAGCATTGAACGCTTCGTACACGAATGCACAACCTTGTAAGTATTTGGTGATGGAAAACTTCTTTACGGAAGATATAGCCAACGATTTGTTCGACAACTTCCCATCCATCCAAGACCTGAACGTTAAGCGCAAGAGCCTTAATGAGGACAAGAGTGAAGATTACCACTTCGAACGTTGGCACCCTTCGTTTGCAAAAATTCGGGAGGCCGTATCTTCTGATGAATGGTATGCGCAACTCTCGAGAATTACGGGTATCGAAGGATTGCACACAACCACAGACGCCTTAGGCTCTGGTGTGCACCAAGGCAAGAATGGTTCATACGTGGACATTCATATAGATGTAAATATGAACCCAAAATTGGGCTTGTGGCGTCGTATTAACCTTTTGGTTTACCTCAATAAGAATTGGAAACCAGAATACGGTGGCGATCTAGAGTTATGGAATAAAGAAATGACGGAGTGTGAGGTGAAAGTTCCCCCTACCTTCAATACTGCTGTGATTTTCTACACCGACGACAATAGCCCACACGGGTATCGTAAAATCAATATTCCTGAAGGAGAAAGTAGAAAAAGCTTCTACACCTATTTCTACACCAAGCCGGGTGAAGGAGTAAGCTACCGCGATTCTAAATTTGTCTCTAGACCGGACGATGCTGCCTCGAAAAAACTCGCTACAGGAGTTAAAGAGACGTTGAAAATCAATGGAAAGAAATTCCTGAAGTTCATTGGACTCAAGAACCTAGACTTCCAAGACAAGAATTAATAGGGAAATAATCCTCAGTATGGCCGCTTTCCTTATCAGGGAGCGGCTTTTTTATTAGCCGACGTGCATATTGCCTTTAGGATAAGTAAAGGCATTAGATTCTGGACGCGCTCCGCTCAGAGCGAAAGCTAGCGTCAAGGTTCCTACCCTACCTACAAGCATGCTGAGCATGATCACTACCTTACTACCGAAGGATAAATCTGCGGTAATACCTGTACTTAGCCCCACAGTACAGAAAGCACTCACTTGTTCAAAAGCCAATTCCAAAAAGGACATCTCCGGCTCCAAAATAGTCAAGGTGAATATGCCCAAAAAAATAAATACTATGGCAAACAAGAAGACGGCAAACGCCCTATTCATCAGCTCCCAAGGAATTTTATTCTTGTAGAGATTTATATCCTTCTTGCCACGAATAGTAGCGGCAGCACTCAAGAAAACGAGTGCAAACGTACTGGTCTTAATACCACCGGCAGTAGAGCCAGAACCACCCCCAATAAACATGAGGAAAATCATCATTAACAATGCAGGCATTGCCATTGCACCAATATCAATAGTATTAAACCCTGCAGTACGCGCAGTAATGCTTTGGAAGAAGCTATTTGATAGGTGCGTTCCAGCATTGCCGTCAAAGCTCAAGGTCAGTGCAAAGACAGCACCACCTACTACTAAAAGTATACCCGCGACAGACAAGCCTATTTTTGTACCTAGGCGAAGACCACGCCAGCTCCTTACGACCGACTGTTTACGCCAAGGTTGTGCAAGGACGTCGGATAAAGTTCCAAAACCGATACCTCCAAGAACTATCAATAGCGCAATAATCCAATGTACGTTCGGCAAGTAAGCCGCTCCAGGTGTAGCAAGAGAGTTTGAGAACAATGAGAATCCAGCATTATTAAATGCACTAATACTGTGGAATATGCTATGGAACATCGTGTTACCCAATGAATCAAAATGTGGGAACCACACAAAACCTAAGGCCACTGCCCCGAGTAATTCAATGGTCAGTGTCAATCTGAAAATAGCGCCAACAAGCTTGCCACTCTGCTGCATACTCTCGCCTAGATTCTCACTCATGAAATTCTGCTGACGCATGCCGAATCCTCCACGAAGGATAGCGAACAAAGCCGCAAAAGAGATAATATTCAACCCCCCCAATTGCATCAAGATCATCACGATAATTTGTCCTTTGAATGAAAGCACCGTGGAGATATCAATCAAACTTAACCCTGTAACGCAGCTTGCACTAATACTGGTAAAAAGCGCTGTAACAAGGTCTAAAGCTTCTGCCCCAGCAGTCATCTCTGGAAGCATAAGAAGCGTCGTACCTAATGCAATGAGGATGATAAAGCTGATAATCAATAACGACGGTGGGCTCAGATTAAAATCTGGCAAGCGCTCCCCAACCTTCCCGAATTCCAAGAAGACAATGACCATGACATAGAACTGCAGGAGCAACACAAATCCACTTTGAAGACTACTTACTCCAATGGCATCCCCGAGCAAGCTAAGCAACTCCACTCCTTGCAGATTTATCATCAGTATGTTTATGAGCAAGAACACCATCAGAATAGCCTCCCAGCGCCTTGCTTTAATGAAGGCCCAAGGGTGGAAATCGTAAATAATTTCAATGATGAACTTTACCAGATAGTACCCTATCGAAGCCCTCACAATGAAATCAATCGTTTGGTTTTGTTCTTCCGTGAGTTGATAACCGTGGAAGATGATCAGAGATACAATGGTACTTAAGGATACGACGAAAGAAAGTCTAGATAATGCCCCTAAGACAAAATCGCGGCTGTCGTACAGGCGAATATTCACCTGCTCTCGTAAGGCATTGAAACGTTGTTTGAAACTCAAAACAAGATGATTCTTATATCGAAGTTACACTATTCTTCGGAATCCGTGCCTCGAACCGTATAGTCAACGTATGATTTGGCTTCAACGATAGTGCTGCCTGTCAAAACATTAACCGCTCTCTTCAAAGCGGCCCGTTCATCATTCAGGAAGTATACGCTTCTTGCCTTGTTCACGAAATCTTCTCCAAAGTCTTGCTTCGACTCAAGTATACGGAGCTGGTCTTCTACATCCCACAACTGCTCATTAATTGCCTTAAGCTTCTCAGCAAGATCATGAATGGCAGAAGCATCGTCTACACTATTGTAAACGAATTTCACACCGTCCGCAAGCGCCTGTATTTCACGATGAATATCCGCAAGCTTCCCAGCATCAGAGATACGCTCACTTTTGATCACCAAAATGGTATGCTTATCAATAATCTCGCCGTTGGCAACTTCAATCTTCATGACCCGTCTTATTAATCTTCGAGCTGTGCAACTGCCGCCTTCACACGACGTACGGCTTCTTGCAAATCAGCTTCTGCAGCCGCATAAGAAAATCTGATGTATCCTGGCAAACCAAAAGCATCGCCCGGCACTGTACTTACTAAGCCTTCTTCTAGTAGATACATGCTGATATCCAAAGACGTATTCAGCACTTTACCATTGAATTTTTTTCCCAAAAGATCAGCTACACGAGGGAACACATAAAATGCACCGGGAGGAGTGTCTAATTCAAAACCTGGAATCTCGTTAATCCAACCCACCATCTTCTCTCTACGAGAAGCAAAGGTATCTACCATGTACTTCACAGAAGCTGGATCTGCCTCTACAGCCGATTTACATGCACGCTGAGCAACTGAATTTGTCCCTGAGGTAAAGTTCGATTGAAACTTAGTACACGCCTTAGCAATCCACTCAGGAGCACCTATATAGCCTATACGCCACCCTGTCATCGCAAACCCCTTCGACAAACCGTTGACCGTAATCGTCTGGTTATAAACCTCAGGGAAACTCGCGATACTTACATGGTCAATCTCACCATAATTCAACAGTTCATAGATTTCGTCTGAAATGATGTACAAGTTAGGGTGTTTAGCCACCACCTTAGCAATAGCTGCCAATTCCTCTCCGCTGTAAATAGCCCCACAAGGGTTATTTGGCGAAGAGAAAATCAACACTTTCGACTTTTCAGTAATGGCTAACTCTAGCTGCTCCGCTGTAATCTTAAACCCACTCTCCTTGGATGTTGGAAGCACTTTCACTTCACCGCCACAATACTTTGCCTGATCCATATAGCTTACCCAATAAGGTGCCGGAATTATTACCTCATCGCCCGGGTTTACTAGCGTTAGAAAAACATTAAGCAAGCTCTGCTTAGCTCCTGTACTCACCACAATCTGATCCGCGCTGTATTCGAGATTATTGTCTCTTTTGAACTTAGCTGCGATAGATTCGCGTAAATCAACAAATCCTGGAACAGGCATATAATGCGTATAATTTTGCGCCATTGCCTCATTGGCTGAGTCCTTGATAAAGTCTGGAGTATCAAAATCCGGCTCTCCTAAGGACAGGCTAATCACCTGTTTTCCAGTAGCGCTCAATTCTCTAGCCTTTTTGGCCATTTCGATAGTCATCGGCAAACCCATCTCTTGGGCGCGTTGCGATAATGCTTTCATTTCTAAATTACTATGGTGGGATGGCAAAAATAACGATATTTGTTACCCTTAACATACTTTCATGGAAGCATTTGTTGAAATTCTCAAGTATACTTTTCCAGCGGCATTAATGCTGCTTTTAACCTATTTGCTCTTGTCCAATTTCGTGGACAACGAGGAGAAGCGCCGTACCTTTTATCTTAGAAAAGACTTGCAGAAAAAATCGCTTCCGTTACGCATGCAAGCATTCGAGCGCATCATCATGCTCTTAGAACGCATTACTCCCAACCACTTGGTCATTAGAGTCAAGCCTGGCAGTATGACTATTGGCCAATATCGTAAAGCATTAGTTGAAGCCGTTCGTCAAGAATTTGATTACAACATCACGCAACAAGTATATGTTAGTGACGAAGCGTGGAATCATGTGGTCAGCGCAAAAAGTCAAGTCATTAGCATCATCAATAAGGTAGCTGGTACCTTGGGCGCAGATGCTACGGCCGCTGACCTAGCCAAAGAGTTGATTAATGCTGAAATGGCTGCAGAAATCTTCCCTACGAAAGCAGCTATTCTCTTGATCAAGCACGAAGCAGCACGCTCGTTCTAAGCCAATATTTTATCCATAAGTAGTCGGCTCGCCTCGAAAGGGCTCACTTTACCTAGGGCGATTTGAGCCAATAGTTCATCACGCTCTTTACCCCAATTTTCTTTTGCGCTCATCCGCTCAAACAACAGGTCGCCAATGGTCGATTTGAACCAATACTCCTGTTGTGTATTGCGACGTTTCTCTGTCCAACCGTTGAGTTGACCGTGACGCTGATAACGATCTAGGGCAGACCACATATCCTCCATACCCATGGCATGTAAGGCGCTAATTTGTAGGACAGGCGGCTGCCAATGATCTTGAGTTCTAGTCATCAATTGCAGTGCTCCTTGAAGTTCTAGAGCACTTTGCTTGGCTTGTTGTGTTCGGTCGCCATCACACTTATTCAAAGCAATGACATCCGCCATTTCCATAATGCCCTTCTTAATGCCCTGTAATTCATCTCCGGTTCCTGGCATAGCGAGAAAAAGAAAACAATCCGTCAGCTTACTGACTAAGGTCTCACTTTGTCCAACACCTACCGTTTCAACAAAAATAAAATTGAAACCTGCAGCTTCACACAAGGTCACTGCTTCGAATGTACTTCTTGCAACACCGCCCAATCGGCCACCGGAGGCAGAAGGACGAATGAATACACGGTTGCTCTTACCGATAGATTCCATCCTGGTCTTATCGCCAAGAATACTCCCCTTACTCCACTCGCTTGAAGGATCCACAGCTAGGACAGCAATTCGTGCATCAGGATCATGATTCAATAAAAACGAACAATAGGCTTCTAGAAAGGTACTTTTCCCAACACCTGGAACGCCACTTATTCCAATGCGAAATGCGCCACCGCTTTCAGGATGTAAACGATTCATAAGTGCTCTACACCTTATTTCATCCTTAGGCGAGGTGCTTTCAGCTATAGTAATGGCTTCAGAAAGTGCTGTTATATCCCCTTGGAGAACTGCTTCGGCAAGACTATCTGTGTCGTGCTTGAGTCTCTTTGCTCCCTTCCATTTGGGATTGATAAACGGAGCATCTTCTACCCCCTTGGCGATATGTAATGCACTCTTTTTTGACATTTAAGCCTGGTCAATGTAGTCTTGAAGATACATAAAGTCTGAGGTAAGCGCTCCATCAGAGCACTCTGTAGCTCTAGCAAGCACACCCTCGGCATCATCGTTAAAGAGTGCCGGGATCACATGCGTCATTAAATCACTTCCGAAACTTAGCGAGGCATCTCTAGGCAGCTCACACGGCAGATTATCTACGGCCATGACTCCGATTGCTTCGGGGTGGTTATGATTTACCTCTTTCTCCTCATGGGCCAAATAGCCATAGAACGGATCGTCTATGGTTGAAGCACGCAGTGTAGAAGCAACGGGTCCATCAATATCACAGCTGATATCAGAAACATAGGAAATGGCAAAATCTAGCCGCTTGGCATCCTCTCTTGTGAAAATATATGGCGCCCGACTGTCGAAATAATGCCCAGCGATATAGAGTTTCGCAAAAGGAGAATACTGCATGAAATTACTTTCAAAACGGCTAGGGTCCGCAAACAATTCCTTGCGATCGAAAGGTCGTCCGTCGTCTGTTCTATAGTACTCTTCAACGTCCAATTGGCTCCAGAAACATCCTTCGTAACTCGAAACTTCATCCGGAGAAATCTGCGGAATTCCAGAAGCCTTTAATGTCTCCACTGCACCACCTGCTACGCGGCCTTTACCAGTCAGTAGAATGCGCACATCTGAAGGCCACTCAATGCCTTGAAGCTGTGCAAACATTTCTTCCATGTCCTTGCACTGGTGAGCCGGTTTTAATTTGTATTGCCCGTATTTCTCACCCCAGCCGCGCAAGCCATTGTATGCACCTACGAGTCCTGCGAATCGACCAAAAGCTACTACGCGAGCACCATTCTTAGTGAGCAACTCATAATCAATCAGACGCACATTGCGTTCCACACAGGCCTTTAACAACTTGGCATTATAGGGTTGTCTTTTGTAGGTATGAGAGAAAAAGAAGTAGGTCTTCCCTGGAATCAATTGCGGTATTGGGACCTCTTTCACCCCCAATAAAACATCACAATCCTCGACAGAATCTACAACCTCAATGCCCGCTTTGGCATATTCACTGTCGCTAAAAGCTCGTATATCGCTGGACTGTGCCACAACGACTACACTAAATCTTTCTTGCAACTCTACCGCTTGTTTAGGCGTCAGCGGTACTCTTCTATCGATAGGGATTTTACCCTCACGTAATAAGCCGATTTTCATACGCACCAAGTTAGTCCACCTGTGCTGAATATTGGCATAGAATGTGCTTATCTTTGCGCCCAACATCGGGGTCGACTGGTTTTGACAGCAGGCCGAAGGTTGATGTAAGCATGTCGAGCGCGGAAGGGGCAGCTCGTTAATACACCGCTTCACTTTTTATAACTGGCGAAGAATCTTACGCTTTGGCCGCTTAATCTGACAGGATGTCGATTATGCTAATCCTATACAAGGTATAGGAGCTGAACATCTCGCAAGAGCCCCCGTCCTGAGGCGCTTGATCACGAGGTGTGGAAAATTCAGGAATGCAATTGGCTCTCGCCTCGCGGGCCAGTTCAAGTTTAGAGGCTAAGCCATGATTAGGGTGCTTGTGCTCAGAGATTGGTCGAAAACCTAATCACAAGATAAGCATGTAGAAAGCCTCAGGCTTCCTTGTTTGGACGCGGGTTCGATTCCCGCCGACTCCACTTGGTGATCCAGAGAGAGAACAAAGCCAGTCCATCAAAATGGGCTGGCTTTTTCTTTGTGTCCATTCATAAGTGTCACTTATCCCTGTATACTTCAATATTTATACACGCAGTAATCCCAATATTTATAAACCATTAGCCGGTTTTCATATTCTTCGAATGGATCAGAACCAAGAATCTCTCGACATTTCGAATTACATTTAAATTCAAGATTAAATTGGCTTCCTTGAATAGAAGCACAAAAGCACCGAAACACCATGGATAAATCGACAATGCCGAAAACTGGTTTTGCTGGATTAAAAGCCCATTTCAAAGACGACCTATCCTCAGGATTTAGCGTCTCATTGATCGCATTACCACTTTGTTTAGGAATTGCCATCGCTTCAGGAGTACCGCCACTCGCTGGTTTAATCACAGCCATCGTTGGAGGACTCATCGGCTCACGAATTTCAGGGACATTTGTTACGATTTCTGGACCTGCAGCAGGCCTCATTGTCGTGATTTTAGGTGCAGCAGAAGGACTTGGTGGTGCCGGAGTAGAATCTGGTTATGCAGGTTACCCTCATACGCTAGGCGCTATTGTAGTGGCAGGAGCTATCATGACACTCTTTGGCCTATTGAAAGTTGGCAAGGTCGGAGATTTCTTCCCTTCCGCAGCCGTACACGGAATGCTTGCGGCTATTGGTGTTATTATCATGATCAAACAGTTTTTTCCTGCCATTGGCGTTCAGCCAGAAAAAGCGAGCATTCTTGCAACCGCCACGCAAATCCCAAATGCGATGCTTCATACAAACAGTTATGCAGCAATTATTGCCGTTGCCACAATACTCATCTTGATGGTGCACCCGAAAATAAATTGGACTCCTATTAAGGCTGTCCCTGCGCCAATGTGGGTGATGCTTGTGACCATAGGAATGGCGCAATATTTCGGTGCTGATAAACTGGCCTTGGTTCAAATGCCAAAAGACTTATTCGGAAGTGACGGCTTTACACTGCCAAGTTTTTCCAAGATTGCTGAAGGTGCCTTCTGGTCGGCCGTGATTGGAATAGCCCTTGTAGCTGCGATTGAAAGTCTTTTGAGTGCAAAAGCTGTGGACGCTCTTGACCCGCACCAGCGCAAGTCAAACCTCGACAAGGACTTGTTGGCTATGGGGTCGAGCTCATCACTTGCAGCACTGATCGGCGGTTTACCTATGATTAGCGAGATCGTTCGTTCTTCAGCGAACGTCAATAATGGCGGTAAAACACAATGGGCCAATTTCTTTCACGGAGCGTTCCTTTTGGTCTTTCTATTGGTGGCAAGTTCTATCATTGAACTCATTCCTTTATCTGCACTTGCAGCAATGCTTGTTTTCACAGGGTTTCGCTTGGCTTCCCCGAAGGAGTTTGTGCACATGTACAAGATAGGCGCGACTGAAATCATTGTTTTTACAACAACTCTTCTCGCCGTGCTTGCGACGGACCTTATAATTGGTATTGGTGTTGGGATTTTGTGCAACTATTTGTTGCTTATCGTCGGCAAAGTCAGCATTTCCGAGCTGTTCGCAACGAACATCACTAGCTCTTCGAACGTGCTTCATTTGAACGGTGCCTATACTTTTTCCAACTACTTAGGTTTGAAAAAACAGATCGACAATGCACTTACCGAATCAGAGCTTATTATTCTGAATTTTACAAATACCACTTTCCTGGATCACACGACCATTGCTCACCTACAAGCATTGCAGAAAGCCGCTGCTGTGGATGGCAGAACTTTAGAATTTTCAGGTTTAGAAGAGTTAGTCCCTGCCACTTCACACGAGCAATCGGAGCGCACAAGAAAAAATGGATAAGGTTTTACTCATGTCTTTGGGGTCCCGTGGAGATATGGAGCCCTTTCTTGCTCTCGGCGAAGAGCTTATAGATTCAGGCCACGTGGTAGCCTTTTGCATGCCCGCACAATTTGAGAATCTTGCCAAAGAGGTCAGCCCTCTATTCTATCCAATGACGGCCGATTTCTTGGCGCTTATGGACGATCCTGAAGTCAAGAAGATTACGGGACAGATAGGTTCTGGATGGAGCAGAATTGGCACTATTCTAAAGCTGATGCGTAGCACCAAACCTATACAGCAACAGCTCATCAAAGACCAGCGCAAGGCTGACGAAGCCTTTAAGCCCGATCGAATCATTCACCATATCAAGTGCATATACCCGGTGATAGCTGCACTACGAATGGACCGAAAGATTCGTATGCTCAGTCCTGTTCCTTGCATGCTACACACTGTAGATCATGAACCGTCCATTGGCTTCGGGAAACCTAGGGGCAAGAGATGGAACCGCTGGACCTACAGCATCGCAAATTACGCACTCATCAATCAGGCCATACTTGGATACGCCAATCCGGTGGTTAAAGAATGGGGCATTAAAGCATTGAAGAAGGCTGAACTCAAAGAATTCTTATTAAAAAAGCTTCCTGTAGAGTATGCCATTTCCAACACCCTATTTCCACAACCCGAATACTGGCCAGAACAGGCGAGCATTACCGAGTTCAGGGAACGCAACAAAACCCAGCATTGGAAGCCATCCTCAGCACTATCTGATTTTCTGGAAAACTATCCTGAGCCCTTATACATTGGTTTCGGCTCTATGATCAACGGCAGACCAAAAGAGATTGGACACATTATTCTCAAGGTTTGTGGTGAGTTAGAGATACCCGTAATCATCAACAAAAGCTGGGGCGGTATTGAAATTGAAGAGCAGCTGCCCTCATGGGCCTTTGTTGTCGATAATGTGCCCTTCGATTGGCTTTTCAAGAAAGTAAGGGCTGTCGTACACCATGGCGGTTCTGGAACTACTCACAGCGCGTTGCGCTTTAATAAGAGGCAATTAATCATTCCACACATTGCCGACCAATTCCTTTGGAACCGTTTAGTGAATGAAGCAGGCATGGGCCCCCTGGGCTTTTCCATCAAAGAATTAGATGAAGCTAAACTGAAAAAAGCACTTGTCAAACTCTTGTCATAAGTCTCTCTTATGTAGAGAATATGATAATTTATTTTTATTAATGATAGTAATACTATTATATTAGCATTGCTAAACAACTATTTAGCTGTAGTTTAAATATTATGAACGTACTGAACATCACTGTTAGTCACAAGCTGTACCAGAAGAATCCGGAAGAAACGGATTTGGGCAAGCGCATCCTCTCCAAGAGTATTGAACTCATGGAGCAGATGGGCTATGAGCAGTTGACGTTCAAGAAGATTGCTACGGCTATTGAAAGCACAGAGGCTAGTGTTTACAGGTATTTCCAGAACAAGCATCAACTATTGGCGTACCTGATCAACTGGTACTGGGGATGGCTCGAAGTGAAATTGGCCCAAGAGTTTATTATACTCAATAGCCCTGAGAACAAACTCAAACGCGCTGTTCAATTGCTTGTCGCCCCGATGGATCAAGATGCGCGTATCCCGCACATCAATGAAGGAACCCTTCAGCGTATCGTTGTGGCAGAGTATCCAAAAATCTATTTAACGAAAGAAGTAGATGTGGAGAACAAAGAAGGTTACTTCCACGGGTACAATCGCATTTGCGATATCTTAACCATGATTGCATTGCAAATAAACCCTGAGTACAAATTTCCGCACAGCTTGTTCTCAACAATCATTTCTGCTGCACAAAGCCAGCAGTTCTTTGTTAAACATCTACCGCGTTTGTCAGATGCCAAGGCCGGTTGTGAGGACATTATAGATTTTTTAACTGAATTGACATTAAAAACCATAAGTAACGATGAATAAACATCCATTTCAAAAGCTCTTAGCGATGCTCTCTGTGGACAAGAGAGACATTCTCTATTTGTATGCTTATTCCATCTTCTATTCGTTGGTATCACTGACACTACCTCTTGGTATTCAGGCTATTATCGGCCTTATCCAGGCAGGTACAGTAAGTATTAACTGGATCATATTGAGTGCCATTGTTACCATAGGTGTCATCGTTGGTGGTATCCTGCAGGTGATGCAATTGAGTATTACAGAAATCATCCAGCAGCGCATTTTCACTCGCGCAGCATTCGAGTTCACCTACCGTATACCGAGGTTCCAGAGCTCGAGTATCCGTGGTTTCTATCCACCAGAGATGATCAATAAATTCTTTGATACACTGAACATCCAGAAGGGTTTACCAAAGCTCCTCATGGACTTCAGCTCTTCAGCCATTCAGATCATCATCGGCCTCATTCTATTGAGTACCTACCACCCGTTTTTTATCACCTTCGGTGTGGCACTCATCCTTTTGTTGACCGCGATCTTGTACTACACGGGGCCTAGAGGTCTAGAAAGTAGTTTGCAAGAGAGTACGTACAAGTACCGCGTTGCGCACTGGCTGCAGGAGATCGCAAGAACGATGGACACTTTTAAGCGTGCAGGCCACACTGAATTGCCCCTAGAGAAGACCGACGGATTAGTGCAATCGTACTTGAAGCACAGAAAAAAGCACTGGAAGACCTTGATTTTCCAGTTCTCAAACATCGTAGCCTTCAAGGCTTTAGTGACACTGGGACTATTGGTAATTGGCGGATTGCTCGTTATCGAAAATGAGATTAATATTGGTCAATTCGTAGCCTCTGAAATTGTCATCATTTTGATTGTAAACTCTGCGGAAAAGTTAATCTTGACCATGGAGCCTATATACGACGTACTTACTGCGGTGGAAAAAATAAGTCGTGTAACGGACATTCCTCTGGAGGAAGACCAGGGCGTCATTATGTTTAGTGATATCGATACCGGTATGGGTGCATCGATTGATCTTAAAGGTGTTACCTACACATCTCAAGATGGCAAGCTGGACATTTTGAAAGACCTCAACATATCTATCAAAAGTGGTGCTCGTGTGGTCATTACCGGACCTAACGGCTCGGGGAAATCTACGTTGCTTCGACTCCTTTCTGCACAGTATGAGGCTACCAGTGGTACCGTGAGCTATAACGGCCAAACTGCAGGCAACTTGAACACGGCAGACCTTCGTTACAACATTGGCGATTGCTTTTTGAGCGAGAACCTATTCGAAGGTACCCTATTGGAAAACATCACATTAGGACGCCC